>JBIOEC010000011.1:0-11862 GCA_044445645.1 Gammaproteobacteria bacterium
GGCATGTGATTTACCTGCAGGCGTTGAAATGGTAATGCCTGGAGATAACGTGAAAATGACGATAAGATTGATAGCGCCAATCGCGATGGAAGAAGGTTTACGCTTTGCTATTCGCGAAGGTGGACGTACAGTAGGTGCGGGTGTTGTATCAAAAGTATTGGAGTAAAGCATCTCGCGATGGGGTAATCCAAGGGGGAGAAGAATCGTGATTCTTCCTTCCTTGGTGCAAGTGTAATCCAATATGATAAATAGTGGGTCGCACACCGCATCAAAACTAGATATAAATGTAAATTTAAGAGTAAATTATGCAGCAGAAAATCAGAATTAGATTAAAATCGTTTGATCATCGACTGATCGATCAATCAACTCGTGAAATTGTAGAAACAGCAAAACGGACAGGTGCGCGAGTTCGTGGTCCTGTATTGTTACCTACAAGAATTGAGCGTTTTACTATTTTGATTTCCCCGCATGTGAATAAAGATGCACGTGATCAATATGAAATTAGAACTCATAAACGTCTACTTGATATTATTGATCCTACAGATAAAACAGTAGATGCATTGATGAAATTGGATTTAGCTGCAGGTGTAGATGTGCAGATAAGCTTGGAGAGTTAATATGTCAATCGGCTTAGTAGGTAAAAAAAGAGGTATGTCTAGACGTTTCACTGAAACAGGTGAATCGATTCCAGTTACCGTTATAGAGATAGCACCTAATTTTGTCACGCAAGTAAAAACTGCTGAGACAGATGGTTATCATGCTGTTCAAGTTACAACAGGACAACGTCGTGCCATATGCCAAACCAAAGCAGAGTTAGGTCATTACAAGAAAGCAAATGTTACAGCAGGAATTGGTTTGTGGGAATTCCGTGTGGATGCTGACAATCAGTTGAAAGCTGGTGAACAAATTCTTGTAGACCAATTTTCTGTAGGGCAAATAATTGATGTTACGGGTACAACTAAAGGTCGAGGTTTCACCGGGACAGTAAAACGTTGGAACTTCCGTACCCAAGACGCTACCCATGGTAACTCGCGTTCTCATCGTGTACCAGGTTCAACGGGACAAAACCAAAGTCCTGGCAGAACATTTAAAGGCAAAAAAATGTGTGGGCATTATGGTAATGAGCGTTGCACCATTCAGTCTTTAGAAGTGATTTTCATCGATAAAGAGCGTAATTTGCTGTTAGTTAAAGGCGCAGTTCCTGGTCCTCAAGGTGGCGATGTTATAATTCGCCGCGGAGCTAAAGCTAAAAAAGTTAAAGAATAAAATACAACAATATTTATAGGAAATATTTTCTTAACTTAAAGAAAATATGATGAAATACCCAAGGCGATGGGGTGGAAGGTGGTTGAATCGCCGAGAATTTCTGGGGAGATAAAAAGTGAAACTAGATATGTATGTGGGAACAAAAAAAGAACCCATAGAAGTCAATGAAGAAATATTTGGGGTGCCTTATAAAGAAGGTTTGATACACCAAGTAGTAACCGCTTACATGGCAGGCAGTCGTGCCGGAACTCGGGCGCAAAAAACGCGTGGTGAAGTGAGCGGCGGTGGCATAAAACCCTGGAAACAAAAAGGTACTGGTAGGGCTCGTGCGGGTAGTATTCGTAGCCCCTTATGGCGTAAAGGTGGTAGAGCATTCCCTGCACAACCACAAGATCATAGCCAAAAAGTAAATCGTAAAATGTATCGCGGTGCAATGCGTAGCATAGTTTCTGAATTAGCTCGCGAACAACGCTTACATATAGTGGATGCTTTTACATTAGCTGATCACAAAACGAAAACCCTGATTGCTCGGATGAAAGATTTAGGTCTAGCTAATGCTTTAATTATTGCAGTTAACCCAACAGATGAAGTATTGCTAGCTTCACGTAACATGCCGTTTATTGATGTAATAGATATCAGCATGATAGATCCTGTTAGCTTGGTTGGTTTTTCAAATATCGTTATCACCCAAGACGCAGTTCAAAGGTTAGAGGAGTTGTTAGCATGAGCTTAGCATTTAATGAATATAAAATATTACTTGGCCCGGTAATGTCGGAAAAAAGTATGGTTTCAGCAGATAAAAAACGATGTTTTGTATTTAAAGTTGCGCCTACTGCAACCAAATTACAAATCCGTAATGCTGTAGAAAAAATGTTTGAAGTGAAAGTACAAGATGTCAATGTGGTGAACGTAAGTGGTAAAACTAAACGTTTTCGTTTTCGCGCTGGCCGCAGAAACGACATTCGCAAAGCATATGTTAAACTTGCTGAAGGGCACGATATTAATTTTGGTGAAAGTGCGGCAGCTTAATAGATTTAGCATTTTGCGGAGTTAATCCGTGAAGTGTGACCCAATTGCTTAGAGACCATGTCCTGCAAGTAAGTGGTGCATGACATAAGCGTATATAAAAGAGAGATATATTATGGCAACAGTAAAAATGAGACCTACATCACCTGGTAGACGCCAGGTGGTAAAAGTGTTAACTCCCGAATTAAGTAAAGAAAAACCTCATAAAGCCTTATTAGCTAAAAAAGTTAAAACAGGTGGTCGGAATAACAGTGGTCAAATTACTGTGCGTCATCGCGGTGGTGGACACAAACAAAAATACCGTTTGATAGATTTTAAACGCATTAAAGATGGCATTCCTGCAAAAGTAGAAAGCCTAGAGTACGATCCTAACCGTACTGCGCATATTGCTTTATTAGTGTATGCAGACGGAGAACGCCGTTATATTATTGCTCCTAAGCGTCTAGCAGTGGGAGATACCGTGCAATCAGGTGCGGATGCTCCCATAAAAGTAGGTAACACTTTACCTTTAGGCAATATACCTGTCGGTAGCACAATCCACTGTGTAGAATTACGGCCTGGAAAGGGCGCTCAATTAGCTAGAAGTGCTGGAGCAGCTGTACAATTAGTTGCACGTGAAGCTGGATATGCTACTATACGCCTTCGCTCTGGAGAAACACGCCGAGTTGCAGTTGCTTGTCGTGCTACTGTAGGTGAAGTAGGTAACTTTGAACATAATTTACGTTCTTTGGGTAAAGCGGGTGCTACACGTTGGCGCGGCATTAGACCTACTGTCCGTGGGGTAGCGATGAACCCAGTTGATCACCCTCATGGTGGTGGTGAAGGTCGTACCTCAGGTGGTCGCCATCCTGTCAGCCCAACAGGGGTACCAACTAAAGGGTATCGTACGCGTAGCAATAAGCGTACTAATAAATTTATTGTCCGTTCTAGACATAGTAACAAGTAATAAAAGAGGAAATTAAAGTGCCACGCTCTATTAAAAAAGGTCCCTTTATAGCAGGACATGTGTTAAAAAAAATACGTGAAACGGTTGCAACACATTCAAAAAAACCGATTAAAACCTGGTCACGTGCATCGATGATAATTCCTGAGATGGTTGGCCTGACTATAGCAGTACATAATGGGCGTTTACATGTTCCCATTTTTATTAATGAGAATATGGTGGGACACAAATTAGGCGAGTTTGCACCTACGAGAACCTTTAAAGGTCATTCAGGTGATAAGAAAACGAAATAACAGAGGGACATAATTATGGCAACGCAAGCAATATTGCGCCAAGCAAAAATATCACCACAAAAAGCACGATTGGTAGCAGATCAGATACGTGGTTTACATGTTGAGAATGCCTTAGATGTGCTTAATTTTAGTCATAAGAAAGCTGCAATAATGCTTAAAAAATTATTAGAGTCAGCTATTGCTAATGCTGAAAATAATGATGGTGCAGATATTGATGAGCTCCGTGTGAAAGAAATTTTTGTTGATCAAGGACCCATGCTTAAGCGCATGCAACCCAGAGCTAAAGGCCGTGGCTGTCGTATATTGAAACGCTCCAGTCACATCACAATTACAGTAGCAGAAAAAGAGGCTTAAATGGGACAAAAAGTACACCCAACGGGAATACGGTTAGGGATTGTTAAAGATTGGTTATCGTGCTGGTATGCCGATAACAAAAATTTTGCCAAGACAGTAGCGAGTGATATTAAAGTACGTGATTTCTTACGTAAAGAACTTGCGCAGGCTGGTGTAAGCTCAATTAATATCGAGCGTCCAGCACGTAATGCAAAAATTACAGTACGTTGTGCACGCCCAGGTCGGGTAATTGGTAAAAAAGGCGATAGTATTGATTTGCTGCGTAAGCGTTTATCAGACATGATAGGTGTTCCAGTTAATATCAGTATTGAAGAAGTACGTAAACCTGAGTTAGATGCTAATTTAGTTGCTCAAGGAATTGCGCAACAATTAGAGCGACGGGTTATGTTTCGTCGCGCCATGAAGCGTGCCGTGACAACAGCACTACGCTTAGGCGCTTTAGGTATTAAAGTTTGTGTCAGTGGTCGTTTGGGAGGAGCTGAAATTGCTCGTTCTGAATGGTACCGTGAGGGTCGAGTACCTTTACATACATTCCGCGCTGACATCGATTATGGTTTTGCAGAAGCCAAAACCACATATGGTATTATCGGAGTAAAAGTCTGGATCTTCAAAGGTGAGATTATCGGTCGTAAACCTGAAGAGAACGTAGAAGAAGTTGTAAATCCTACAGCTGAATAATTAGTATTAATGAGACTAATAGCGCCGGAAATATATTTTAGGAGTTTGTAAACATGTTGCAGCCAAAACGTACAAAATTTAGAAAACAGCATAAAGGGCGCAATCCTGGAACAGCTATACGTGGAAGCCAAGTTAGCTTTGGTGAGTTTGGGCTAAAAGCTGTAGAACGTGGCCGTATTACAGCCCGTCAAATCGAAGCCGCTCGTCGTACTATCAGCCGCTTTGTTAAACGGGAAGGTAAAGTTTGGATTCGTATATTCCCAGATAAACCTATTACCGCCAAACCTTTAGAAGTGCGTCAAGGTAAAGGTAAAGGTAATGTGGAATTTTGGGTAGCACTTATTCAGCCAGGCCGAGTAATATATGAAATGTCTGGTGTTTCAGAAGAGGTAGCACGCGAAGCATTTGCATTAGCTGCTGCTAAATTATCAGTAAAAACAATATTTGAAAAGCGTACGGTGATGTAATGAAAACTGCTGAATTAAAACAACTGACAAGTGATAAGCTTAAAACTGAACTCGAAGCCGCTTATCGTGAAATGTTCAACTTACGCATGCAAAGAGCTGGTGGGCAAATGACTAAAAACCATTCGTTTAAGAAAACTCGCCGCCATATTGCTCGTATTCGTACCATTCTAAATGAAAAGGCTAAGTCGTGATGAACCAAGCAACAACTATACAACGTAAAGTAATCGGCCGTGTGGTAAGTGCAGGAAAAATGCAGAAAACTATCGTTGTGCTCGCTGAGCACAAAGAGCCGCATCCTATTTATGGAAAATTTGTGCGCAAACGTACCAAGTATTATGTGCATGATGAAGAGAATCAGGCCAAAGAAGGTCAATTAGTTAGTATCGTCTTTACCCGGCCATTGTCTAAAAAGAAACGTTGGCAGCTAAGTGAGATTGTAGGGCAATAATAGTCCTTGATCTTGTGATTGCTCACGACACAGTTATGTGTTAATATATTTGGCCTTTGTTGCCGAGTAATGTTGGAGTATTAATATGATTCAAGTACAAACCACTTTAGAAGTGGCTGATAATACCGGTGCACGGAAAGTACAGTGTATAAAAGTGTTGGGTGGATCAAAACGTCGTTATGCGCGCATAGGTGATGTGATCAAAATTACTGTAAAAGAAGCAAGCCCCCGTGGCAAAGTTAAAAAGGGTGATGTTTTAAATGCTGTGGTCGTGCGGACTAAGCAAGGTGTTCGTCGTACTGATGGTTCCTTGATTCGTTTCGATACTAATGCAGCAGTATTATTGAATAATCAATTGCAACCCATCGGCACACGGATTTTTGGCCCCGTGACTCGTGAGTTGCGTGCCGGCGGTGTGGAAAACTTCATGAAAATTATTTCATTGGCCCCCGAAGTATTGTAAGACAGGATTTTAATTTATGACCAAGCAAATTATTAAACAGCCAATTAAACGTAAACTACGTAAAGGCGATGAAGTTATAGTGCTCGCAGGGCGTGATAAAGGACGTCGTGGAGAAGTTCTATCAGTTGATCCCATTGAAGGTTTGGTGATTGTACAAAATATTAACCAAGTAAAGAAACATGTACGTCCCAACCCACGCTCAGGGGAACAAGGTGGTATAAGAACTCAAGAGGCTGCAATGGCAATTGGCAAAGTGGCTATTTACAACCCCACATCTGGAAAAGCAGATCGTGTAGGTTATAAAGAAGAAAACGGTAAGAAAGTTAGAGTGTTCAAAAGTTCTGGCGAAGAGATTAAATAGGTATCAGCATGACAATAGCAAGATTTCAAGAACGTTACATAAAAGAAATAGTTCCAGCGTTGAAGGAAAAGTTCAATTATAAATCAGTGATGCAAGTTCCACGGGTTTCTAAAATTGTTCTTAATGTTGGTGTAGGCGAAGCTGTAAATGATAAAAAAGTAATGGATTTTGTGGTAGATGACGTTACTAAAATATCAGGTCAAAAACCTGTTATTACTTTAGCACGTAAATCTATTGCAGGCTTCAAAATTCGTGAAGGCTGGCCAATTGGATGCAAAGTAACACTACGTAAACAACGTATGTATGAGTATTTGGATCGTTTAATTAGCATTTACATTCCACGTATTCGTGATTTTAGAGGTTATACAGGTAAAGCTTTCGATGGCAAAGGAAACTATACATTAGGTATTAAAGAGCAAATCGTTTGCCCCGAAATAGATTATGATAAAATTGATGCGATCCGTGGCATGGATATAACAATAGCAACAACAGCAAAGACGGATGCTGAAGCTAGAGCATTGTTAGATGCTTTTGGCTTTCCTTTTAAATAGAGTGAGGTTAGCATGTCCAAATTATGTATGAAATTGCGCGAAATAAAGCGTAGAGAAGCAGTAGTAAAATACAAAGATAGACGCGCAGTATTAGTAAAGATTGTAAAAGATCCAAAAGCATCTTTTCAAGAAAAACAAGATGCAATGTTAGCTTTACAAGACTTACCACGCGATTCAAGCCCTGTAAGACAACGTAATCGTTGCTCGATAACAGGTCGACCACGTGGTGTTTATCGTAAATTTGGTTTAGGCCGCAGCAAATTGCGTGAGTTAGCTATGCGCGGGGAAATCCCCGGATTAGTGAAAGCAAGTTGGTAGCATAATAGAATTATCAAGGAAATAGCAATATGAGTATGTCAGATCCTATAGCCTGTATGTTAACCTGTATTCGTAATGCACAAAATGCAGGACATCCAGATGTGAAAATGCCTGGTTCAAAAGTTAAAGGCCAAATTGCCAAAGTTTTGCAAGATGAAGGTTATATCACTTCTTACGAATTGAAAAAAGAACCTAACAATAAAAGTACCTTGAGCGTCAAGCTAAAGTACTATGAAGGCAAAGGCGTTATTGAAGAAATAACTCGCATTAGCAAGCCGGGTTTACGCAGATATTTAGGCGTAGATGATTTACCCAAAGTACGCGGCGGATTAGGTATATATATTGTTTCAACTTCTAAAGGTTTGGTAACAGACCACCAAGCGCGCAAGTTAGGTCAAGGTGGTGAAGTTATTTGTGCAGTCGCTTAAGATTGAGCGTTTACTGTGTAGTTTAATATAGGAAAGATCATGTCAACACGAGTTTCAGGAAAGCCAATAAATGTACCTAATGGTGTTAAAATCACTATAGAGTCAGAGATTTTGTCCGTAACGGGCCAAAGAGGTACCCTTAAACAATCCCTTCCTATCGATGTGGAAGTTAAATTTGAAGAAAATGTTTTAAATTTTGCGCCTAGAAGCAGAGCAAAACAAAGCTTAGCCATCGCAGGCACTATTAGAGCATTAACACAAAACATGATTACTGGAGTAACTGCCGGTTTTAAAAAAGAACTTACCTTAATTGGGGTGGGTTATCGTGCGCAAGCTCAAGGTAATAAAATTAATTTGTCATTGGGTTTTTCACATCCAGTAGTATTTGATATTCCTGAAGGTATAAAAGTAGAAACACCTACACAAACTCAAATTATTATTGAAGGTATGAATAAACAATTAGTCGGACAAGTAGCGGCTAATATCCGGCGCATACGTTCTCCAGAACCATATAAAGGTAAAGGCGTACGATACAGCGACGAACAAGTGAAACAGAAAGAAACTAAGAAAAAATAAAGTGTAAGGAAGGTTAACACTATTGTTAATCTACCTTAAAGACTCATGTGAAGTAGGTATAAATTATGAAATCATCAAAAAAACAAGTGCGTACTCGTCGTGGATTGCGTATTAGAGCAAAAATTCGTGAATTGAATGCAGTAAAGCTCACAATCCATCGCACACCACGTCACATCTATGCACAAGTTATTGAGCAAAAAGATGGGGCTGATCATGTAGTAGTAACTGCTTCAACAGTAGAACCTGAAGTGAGAAAAAAATTAGAGGCTACTGGTAATAAAGCAGCAGCTGAAATGATAGGTCAATTGGTTGCAGAACGTGCGGTTAAAGCAGGTGTTAAACAAGTAGCTTTCGATCGTTCTGGATTTAAATACCATGGTCGTGTGCAAGTGCTGGCTGATGCTGCACGTGCAGGTGGCTTAGAGTTTTAAAATAAAAGTAACAAGTCAATTTAATCAAGAGTAGGATTATCCGATGTCAACGAACTTCGATCAATCAGCACAAACAGATGGAATGCAAGAAAAATTAGTATCAATTAGACGTACAGCCAAAGTAGTAAAAGGCGGACGTATTTTTGGATTTTCTGCTTTAGTAGTAGTAGGCGATGGTAAAGGTCGCGTTGGAATAGGCCGCGGTAAATCGCGAGAAGTCCCTTTAGCGATACAAAAAGCTATGCAAGATGCTAGAAGACGTATGGTTCGCGTGGAATTGAACGAACATACTTTGTATCATAAAGTGCATGGACGCCATGGCGCTTCTAAAGTCATTATGCTACCAGCAAGCGAAGGTACAGGAATTATTGCTGGGGGTGCAATGCGTGCAGTATTCGAAGTTGTAGGAATACAAAATGTACTTGCCAAATGCATAGGATCAACCAATCCTGTAAACGTTGTATGGGCCACAATCAATGGTTTGACAGGAATGTCATCACCAGAAGGTATCGCAGCAAAACGTGGCAAAAGTCTAGAAGAATTACCAGTATTAAAAGAGGCGTCTTAATAATGAGCACCGTTAAGAAGTTGCGTATTAAATTAGTAAAAAGTCCGATCGCCCGTAAGCCTTCTCATAGGGAATGCGTGAAAGCACTCGGTTTAACCAAAATTAATCAAGTAGTGGAACGTGAAGACACGCCAGAAATTCGCGGGATAATTAATAAAATCTGTTATATGCTGGCGGTTGAGGAGTAAGGAAATGAGATTAAATACATTAAAGCCAAGTGCTGGTTCAAAACGTGGTAAAAAACGTTTAGGTCGTGGTTGCGGTAGTGGATTAGGTAAAACCGGTGGACGTGGCGTTAAAGGTCAAAGTTCAAGATCCGGTACAGGAAAAAATTCTCCTGGATTTGAAGGCGGACAAATGCCCTTGCACAAACGTTTGCCAAAGTTTGGTTTTACATCTCGTACCGCTCGATATACTGCAGAGATACGTTTAGATCAACTAAATAAAATAGAAGCTGACGTCATCGATCTAGCTGCATTGATGTTAGCCAATATCATTCCTTACACAATGAAACGTGCAAAAGTGATTAATACTGGTACTTTAAATAAAGCAGTTACTCTAAAAGGAATAGCTGCAACACAAGGCGCACGTGCAGCAATTACGCAAGCTGGTGGAAAGATCGAAGAATAAGAAACTACAAGTATTGTAGAGAGCAACGTTGTCATTCGGTGGTTTTCTACTGAATGGCAGCGTTTACCATGTTTCAGGGAATAGCCTGAGAATTCGCAAAACAACATTATTAAAAATTGAAATCATATGGCCTCAAATTTTGGTATGAAATCGAATAACGGTTTAGGTGAATTAAAAAGACGCTTATTATTTGTATTAGGCGCAATTTTAGTTTACCGGATTGGCGCACATATACCTGTCCCGGGGATTGATCCTATACGCTTAGCAGAATTATTTTCCCAACAACAAAATACTATTTTAGGCTTGTTCAATATGTTTTCCGGCGGAGCGCTAGAACGTTTCACTTTGTTTGCACTTGGAATTATGCCTTATATTTCAGCTTCTATCGTGATCCAGCTTTTAACGATGGTGTCGCCAACCTTAGAACAGTATAAAAAGGAAGGCGAGCAAGGCAGACGTAAAATAAGTCAAATTACACGGTACTCTACATTAGGTTTAGCAACTTTCCAGGGGCTAGGGTTTGCCAAATATCTAGCTAGCTCTGGAGTTGCGATGTTTGATGGCTTTGGTTTTTATGTGGTTGTAGTGGTTACTTTAGTAACAGGTACAATGTTTCTAATGTGGTTAGGTGAGCAAATTACTGAACGTGGTATTGGTAATGGTATTTCAATCATTATCTTTGCAGGTATTGCAGCTGGATTACCCTCAGCATTAGGAAATACCATAGAACAAGTACGGGAAGGTCAGTTGTTACCTATCGTATTATTATTTTTACTGATAGGTGTTGTAGCTGTTATCGCTTTTGTGGTCTTTGTAGAACGTGGTCAGCGGCGAATTACCGTTAATTATGCCCAACGGCAGCAAGGTCGGAAAATGATTGGTGGCCAAACAAGTCACTTACCGTTTAAAATTAATATGGCAGGGGTAATTCCTCCCATTTTTGCTTCTAGTATTATTTTGTTTCCAGCTACTTTAACTGAATTTTTTGGGGTGGGACAAGGAAGCAGTTGGCTTGTTAAACTCAGCCAAATGTTATCTCCAGGTCAACCTCTGTATTTAGCACTTTTAGCAGTAGCTATTTTGTTTTTTGCTTTCTTTTATACAGCAATGGTTTATAACCCGCGTGATACAGCAGAAAACTTAAAGAAAAATGGTGCTTATATTCCAGGCATACGTCCTGGACAGCAAACCGCAGCTTATTTAGACGGAGTAATGACTCGGCTTACCTTGTTTGGTGCTTTATATTTAGTTGCAGTGTCTTTATTACCTGAGTTGTTGATTATGGGTTGGAATGTACCCTTTTATTTTGGTGGTACTTCATTACTGATTATAGTGGTTGTGGTGATGGATTTTATTGCGCAAGTGCAAACCCACCTCATGTCCGTACGGTATCAATCATTGATGAAGAAGGCTAATATGAAAGGCGGGCCTTTAGGGTTATAAATTATCACTGAGTAGGAAGGAATGTTGCTATTTCGGCCATATTGTACGAAATATCAACATTCAAAAGTTAAAAATAAGTATAATTGTCGAGGGTATTATGAAAGTAAGAGCGTCTGTTAAGAAATTATGCACGAAATGCCGTGTAATCCGTCGTAAAGGCAATGTGATGATTATTTGTGACAATGCTAAGCACAAGCAACGTCAAGGATAGAGAGATATTGGATCTGGGAAGAACAACTTGACCTTTGAGTTGATTCCACGTATCCTATGTGTCCCTTTTGAGCAAAATAAACAGGAATCAGGAGTAGAGCTATGCTGCGTATCGCGGGCGTTAACCTGCCAGCTAATAAACATATTATTATTGCACTTACCTCCGTATTCGGAGTGGGTCCAACTCGTGCACGTAAAATATGTGAACTGACAGGTGTAGAACCAAGCACTAAAGTAAGTAATTTAGACTTTGAACAAGAAGAATCTCTGCGTAAAGCAGTAGCTGTCTATGATGTGGAAGGGGATTTGCGTAGACAAATTTCCATGGCAATCAAGCGCAAAATAGATTTGAAAACATATGAAGGTTTGCGACATATACGCGGTTTACCCGTACATGGTCAGCGTACA
>JBIOEC010000012.1:0-11771 GCA_044445645.1 Gammaproteobacteria bacterium
GTGAAAATTTGAGTAGATATTAAAAATATGATGAAATTCAAAGCGATGGGGAGATTGTTAAGGGGGAAAAATTCGCCGGGAGCGAATTTTAGCGCAAGCCCGAAGGGCTGGGCGCAGGATGCGCCCAGCAAAAGCGCAGCTCTCCCCCTTAAGCTTTGCCGAGCGCAGCGTAAAAACAAGGAAGCAGTTCACGGCGAAATTTCGCTGGGAATTGCTGAATCATGCGCTTAATCGTTGGCCTTGCAAATCCCGGATCACAATACGCTGCAACTAGACATAATGCGGGTGCTTGGTTTGTCGAAGCGCTGGCTAAAGAGCAGAATATTCGCTGGCAAACCATTAGCAAATTTCACGCGCATATAGGCGAAATAACCTCACCCACTGGACAGACTCTCTACTTAGCCATTCCCACTACTTTTATGAACCATAGTGGGCAAGCGATAGCTGCCATTGCCAATTTTTATAAAATCCTGCCTCAGGAAATTTTAGTTGCCCACGATGAACTGGACTTGCCTGTGGGTACTGTACGCTTAAAGCTGGGCGGTGGGCATGGTGGGCATAATGGGCTGCGCAGCACGATGGATCTACTACACTCGCGAGACTTCTATCGGTTACGGTTAGGAATTGGCCATCCTGGAGTACGTGAGCAAGTCACACCCTATGTTTTAGGAACACCTACCAAAGGTGAACAGCAAGCTATCCATCATGCCATTAGCCAAGTCACTGAACGCCTAGATTTATTGTTCGGCTCCAATCTAGACAAACTAATGCAGCAACTCAATACCGCTAGTAAAGCCGGTGTATAAAAATCCTCCTACTGCATGGTTAAACTCTCAAGCTTTTGTGAGAAGATAACTTGACCTTTTTTTTAGTTGGATATATATTCAAATTATGGCCTGAATGGGTCGGTATTTTTATATTTGGTTAGGGAATTCAGTATGTCAAAACTAGCACAAGATTTACTTCAAGCGCTACAACGCGAAATTCCAAGTGATTTTGCTAGGCTTACCCCTGAGTATTACTATGCAGAAGCCCTAAAAAGTCCTTATTTGAGAAATCTTAATGCTTTTTTGCAAAATGTTTTAGATTTTGACCAAAAGCTCAATAGTACTGATGAAAATCCCAGTTTTACCAGAAAAATTATTAATAAGTATTTGCCAGGAGTTCGCTTTGAAGCAGGTACAAGATATATCATTCCAGATCTGAGTCCTTATAATAATGAAATTACCCTGCTAATGAAGCAGACTAATCCGTCTTCGCTAGATATTTTACGCCTATTAAAACTCCATCAACTCATCACAGCAAACACCGAAAGTGCTAAAAGCCTAGTTGGGTATGCATTATTTCATGCTCAATACATAAGCCTGCAAAATGAGTTAAGCTCGTTAACCAGTCCCGATCTTATTCGTGTGGAAGCAGAAAAAGCCTATTTGGCCTTAGATACTTCTGCCCAAGAGAAATATAAATACCTGCTATTCAAAGATGACGCGATTTCAGTTACAGAACAAACTCAACTATCTCGATATATATCTGAGCTTAACGAGCTTAAGCAAAAAGTTAAAGGACATACTGCGACCCGACTGGATGTACTTAAACTGTTTAAATTAGAGAGTATTCTATCGCGAGTAAAAGACACCACTGGAAACTACATTAAATCACCTAAAAGAGCAGAATATGTATTCATTCCTAATCTATATAGACAATTAGAAGAAGACCTAGTGGCGGTAAAAGATCAACCTTTAAGAATCATAATTGAATTAAACAAAGCATATAAAAGCCTGCGTGTGCAAGATGAAGATTACTCAAAATACATGGAGAATTTAAATGCATATACAAAAGATGCGCTTAAATCATATGAAGAATGCGCGAAAACTCATTTAACAGCGAGGAAACATCAACTCAGAATGGCTAACCCCCAGATCGCTATAGAGGTATTGGGAAATGTGCAAGATGATGATGTCATAAGCAAATTAGAACGCTTTTTAGATCAGGGCGGACCACTTTTAGTCAATACGCCAAAACCAGAATTAATTTTGGCGACTTATATAGATGAGATAGAGCAGTTGGAAGATAAATTTAAAAATGACAAACTTCCTACCTTGCAGATTCTAAGATTATTTAAATTAAAAAAAATTCTAAACGCCTCAGCATCCCCATATGACTATGGATTATTAGCTTTACAATACCAACAAATCGAAAAACAATTAGCTGCCTTAGCTGATAAGCCATTAGATATCATCATAGAATTAGCAGACACCTATTATGCTCTAAATCCTAATGATAGAAATACTAAAGGGCATTATATAAATTTTATCGCGAATCTACATGAGCATGCAAAAGACACATTGGAAGAACTGCGAACAGCGTGTGCGTCTACTTTAGATAGTACATTAAAAAATCAAGCCCTAGCTAAATATAATGTAATTAATGAGTTACACACTACTGTAACCGAAACGACTAGTTTCCCAGTAAGCCAATTAAGAAATTTCCGGAATACCTATATTAAACATGAGCGCATCTTCAAAGACAAAAGTTTTAGTGCATTTATCCTCTCCATATCTAATGCATTTAAAAGCTTATTTGAAAAAATGGGACTTATGGAGAAAACGCAGAATATTGTTATTTCAAATAAAAATGTTGTGGTTGTACATAGTTTCACCTATTCTGGTAGCGATAAATCCAGATCTAATTCCAGACGCAATAGTCTTTCGGAGCCAGCTCACCCATCCCCTCAGTTAACCTGCCCGCAACAGCAACTACAAAGTTCTCCTTCGCCATCCACGACATGCACTCCAGTAAGCCACTGAAAATCCTCATTGCCAATTATCCCTTTTGAAAATCCCATTAAAGCCAGGTAATATAGACATCTCATTTTAATCAATGAAACACCTTGTAGTAAAATTTAAAATATAGGAACCAATTATGGGATTTGCATGCGGCATTGTGGGCCTACCGAATGTAGGGAAATCAACATTATTTAATGCGTTAACTCAAGCTGGGATTGCAGCAGCGAATTACCCATTTTGCACCATTGATCCCAATGTAGGGATTGTCAATGTACCTGATCCACGCTTAGATCAACTGGCACTCATCGTGAAGCCACAGAAAGTGTGGCCCACTACGATTGAATTCGTAGATATTGCTGGATTAGTAGCAGGTGCTGCGCAAGGTGAAGGATTAGGCAACCAATTTTTAGCACATATACGAGAAACAGATGCCATTGCGCAAGTCGTAAGATGCTTTGAAAGCGATGAAATCATTCACGTCAGCGGGTCTGTGGATCCTCTACGGGATGTCGAAACCATTCATACAGAATTACTTTTAGCTGATTTAGCCACCGTGGAAAAACGCATCGAACGTTTAACCAAACAAGCCAAAAGTGGCGATAAAGCGGCTAAAGCAGAAGAAGAGATGTTGAGTAAAATTCTCGGATTGATTAATGAAGGCCGAGCAGCACGTATATATTCACCCCAAAATCCCGATGAAGAACTGTGGTTAAACCAATTGCATTTACTAACCGCGAAGCCAATGATGTTTATCGCGAATGTTTCTGAAGATGGTTTTAGCAATAATCCCCTTTTAGATAGATTGCACAAATTTGCGGATAGCGAGCAAATCGAAGTAGTGCCTGTTTGTGCTGCGATTGAGGCGGAAATTAGTAACCTGAGTGAAGCTGAAAAACTGGAATTACTGCAAGAAATGGGCATGCCTGAGCCTGGATTAAATCGGATTATTCGTACCGGTTATGCTTTATTAGGCTTGCAAACCTATTTTACGGCGGGAGTCAAAGAAGTGCGGGCCTGGACCATCCCTAAAGGCGCTACCGCTCCACAAGCCGCAGGTGTGATTCATACCGATTTTGAGCGTGGTTTTATTCGGGCAGAAGTCATCGGATTTAATGATTTTATTACGTATAAAGGTGAAGCAGGAGCTAAAGAAGCGGGTAAATGGCGCTTAGAAGGTAAGGAATATATCGTGCATGACGGCGATGTGATGCATTTTAGGTTTAATGTGTAAACAAAAAACCCATTACCTAAGGAGTAAATCTCATACGTTGGCTTTGCTTAGCGCTGCTAGTGGTTGTATCCCGCTCTTCTTTATCTGCTGCTTTATCTGTTACCGATTTAGCCACAGTTACTGCTGCAACAGCAGCCAGAGTCACAGGGCCACCCGCTGCAGCTGCTGCAGCTGCTGCGCTTTGTCCACCCACAGTCGTCGCTGCAGCACCTTCCCCTCCGGCTGCAGTAGCGCCAGCGCCTTCACTCAAGCCAGGAGAGCTAGCAGCAAAGTCACCTCCAGCATCAGGCATAATCTGAGATTCTGGGCTAGGCTGCATATCTTCGCTAACTTTCTGTTTTTTCACTGTATCTAGGGATTCCTCAGGCTCTTCTTCCGCTGCACGCTTTTGACCTGGAGTCGGTTTAAGGCTCTTACTTCCTAAAGCTTCCAAACTATCCGCTCTTGCTGTTGGACTTGCTGTTGCATTTATCCCGCGTACGGTTTCCCCCACTGATTCTCGAACACTGTGCGCCGTTTGGCCTACTTTTGGGCCGCCCTGCTCTACAGCCATATCCGTTGCTTGATTTAGGGCTGACTCATTGCCATTTATTTTTTTTAATGATTTTTCCATCTCAGCTAATTTTTCCCAGGCCTTTCTTGCTTCCTCCTCGGATTCTTTCGAAAGCCGAGCTTCAACTGATTGTCCATTCTGCATACCACTCCACGAGCGGGTATACAATTGATGAAATGTATCTTCTGCTTCTTTTAACCCTTTCTGCAATTTCTCATCTTTAGCTAAAGCTTCCGCTGTAACCCCCTCTTTTGCTAAAGTATCTGCCATATTGGCACGCATAAATTTTCTTAAGTTATCATCTGAACCAGTATTATTATTTTTATTTAATAAATTATAAATCTTCGCCGCTTCGCCCGCGGTAGCTGGACTTGCTTTAAATACAGCAGAGGGAGTATTCACATTGCTAAGATTATTCGATGCATTTGTTAGGCATTTTGATACAAATGATCCTAGATTAAGTGCCATAATTTTAACCCTCTAAAATTCTATTCTTTAAATTTGCTTTCCAGTTGCTTGGTAGCAACTTGGATTAATAGTTCTAATTGTTTTTTATTTTTTTCTTGTACTTGTTTTTTTTGCTCTTCCAATGCCGTAATTTTCTCTATACTTTTATCAAATTCCTGAATTATTTCTGGCAGCGCATCCATTGTCTGAGCAATTTCCGCTATATTCTCTTTGGCAACTTGTGCATAAGTGCCTTGTGCACTTCCATCTTCATTATGGATTTGCAAATCTTGGAGCTCAGGATTTTGCAATAATAGATTTGCATATCCCAGTTGAGTTTTATCTGCCACTAAACTCATTTCAAAGTTCTTCAATACATCAGGGTCCAATACCAATTCTTGCACAGGTTTTCCGGTTTGCTGCTCTTGCAGAGCAAGGGCTTTAGCCAAGCGCCGCATTAAATCTCGGGAGCCATTTAAATTATTTTTTTCCATAATATTTTAATATAACCTATTTAGTTATAGACCTACCAGCAAACGTTTAGGAGAAATTTTATTATCATCCAAACGTTCACCTAAGCCTAAAAACTCTCCTGTTTCAGTAAGAATTTGCCATTTACCTTCCGTGTTTTCACTCTTAAAATCTGCCTCTACAGCAATCCCTTGTCTGAGTCGCTGCACCAAGGCCTGAGAGATTACCGCTGTGGGTAAATACTCGGTTAAAGTGGTCATGGGGAGTAACAATCCATCAATATCCCCTACAATCTGATCAATTGTTAACATTTGATCAATATTATAAGTATGGACCTGCAAGCGCCTTAATTCCAGTACGTGAGCTCCGCACCCTAAGGCAGCACCGATATCTTCTACTAAGGTACGAATATAAGTGCCTTTACTACAGACCACCTGTAAACTCAGCTGCAAAGGATTATCATTAGATAAACGCTCGAGCTCATAAATCGTCACTTCTCGCGGTGCACGATCTACGGTTTGCCCACGTCTGGCTAACTTATAGAGTGGCTGGCCTTGATGCTTTATCGCAGAATACATTGGAGGTATCTGCTGAATATTACCCCGAAAATGCTTTAGAATATTATCAATATTCGCCAGCATGCATTCAGTTACGAGTTTTTCTTGGATTATCTCGCCTTCAGCATCACCCGTATTGGTGGTTTGCCCTAGTTTTGCCACCACTTGATAATTTTTTTGCGCGGATAATAAATAATCAGCAAACTTTGTGGCTTCCCCCAAGCAAATTGGCAACATGCCAGTTGCGAGCGGATCCAAACTACCCGTATGCCCTGCTTTTTTGGCTTGATAAATATATTTGACTTGAGAGACGGCTTGTCGCGAACTTATACCTTTAGGTTTATCGACGAGAAGTACGCCATGGATATTACGGAGTTTTTTTTTCATATCTTGGAGTTACAGATTTGGAAACTTGGGGAACGTTGCTACCTTAGTAAATAATCCCTACTTTTTTTCAATATTTTGCAAGAGACTGACTAATCGCAAGCTGCGTGCAAAAGCAACGTCATATTTAAAACGCAATGCAGGAAAGCTTCTCCAGGTAGATTCCTTGGCTAAACTGTGCCGTAGAATATGGGCGGCTTTGTTCAAAATCTTCACGCTGCGATCTTGCACCTCTTTATCGTCACTTAATGTAGTAATATAAACTACCGCGTGAGATAAATCTTTACTTACGTCGATATGGCTAACATTAACCATATCTAAATGGGGATCACGTAATTCCTTTTGAATTATTTCAGCTAAACGCTTCTGCAACATACGCTCAACGCGCTGCATGCGAAAACTCGGCGTAGGTGTATTCATAACTTAACTACTCACATAACTACAATTCCATGGGAATGCGCATATTTATAAAGTACGGGTAATACTCACTCTTTCAAAAACTTCAATTTGATCGCCAGGTTTAATATCATTATAGTTTTTAACACCAATACCACATTCCATACCATGGCGTACTTCGTTTACATCATCTTTAAAGCGACGTAATGATTCCAATGCACCTTCATAAATTACCACATTATTGCGCAACACCCGGATTGGATTGTGCCGTTTAATCAGTCCTTCTGTTACCATGCATCCGGCTACTGCGCCAAATTTAGATGAATGGAATACATCACGAACCTCAGCAAGCCCTACGATTTGTTCGCGAATTTCAGGCTGTAACATACCGGTTAATGCACGTTTTACCGCATCGATAGCTTCATAGATGATGCTGTAATAATGAATTTCTACACCTTCACGTTCTGCTACTTGGCGGGCAGTATTATCCGCGCGCACATTAAAACCAATTACGATTCCTGAAGATGCCAATGCCAAGTTTATATCGGACTCATTAATCCCACCGGCTCCGCTGGCAATAATATTAACTTGCACATCTGAAGTAGAAAGTTGGGTCAAAGATTGAGATAAAGCTTCTACTGAACCCTGCACGTCGGCTTTCAGTACTACATTTAACGTGCTCATATGGCTTTCTTTCATCTGCTCTAGTAAACCTTCGAGTTTACTCGAACGTTGACGGGCTAATTTAATATCACGATATTTTCCTTGGCGGAATAAAGCCACTTCTCGCGCTCTACGCTCATCAGAAACACAAATAACATCATCTCCGGCAGCTGGTACGCCAGATAAACCTAATACTTCTATAGGAGTTGAAGGGCCTGCACTGTCCACCGGTTTGCCGCGCTCATCAAACATGGCACGCACTTTACCGTATTCTAAACCTGTCAAAATTACATCACCTTTGCGTAAGGTACCTTCTTGCACCAAAACGGTAGCCACTACACCGCGGCCCTTGCTTAAGCTGGATTCAATCACCACCCCATGTGCAGGACAATCGATTATGGCCGATAGCTCTAAAACTTCTGCTTGCAATAAAATTGCTTCCAACAATTCATCAATGCCTTGGCCGCTTTTTGCCGAAACATTCACAAACATGGAATCACCACCCCAATCTTCCGACATCACATTATAATTGGCCAACTCCGATTTAACTTTTTCCGGATCTGCATCGGGTTTATCAATTTTATTAATAGCAACCACAATAGGCACTTTAGCCGCATGCGCATGTTGAATCGCTTCGACTGTTTGTGGCATTACACCATCATCCGCTGCAACCACTAGTACCACAATATCTGTAGAGTTGGCACCACGTGCACGCATAGCAGTAAAAGCCGCGTGACCTGGGGTATCTAAGAAAGTAATTTTTCCACGCGGTGTATCAACTCGGTAAGCACCGATGTGCTGAGTAATACCGCCTGCTTCACTCGCGGTTACACGAGTACGACGAATATAATCTAGTAATGAAGTTTTACCATGATCAACGTGCCCCATAATGGTTACTACAGGTGAGCGTGCCTCTTTAATACCTTGGCGCTGCTCCCTATCTGCGACCAATTGCTCTTCTAGTGCATTTTCTTTTAATAATACCGGACGATGTCCCATTTCTTCTACCACTAATGCTGCAATAGATTGCTCAATTAACTGATTAATGGTAACAAAAGCGCCCATATTCATCATGACTTTTATAACTTCACTCGCTTTTACTGCCATTTTTTGAGCTAACTCGCCTACCGAAATAGTTTCAGGAATAGCTACATCACGCACTACAGGCAACACGGGTTTTTCAAATGCATGCTGCACTTGGTTGTTTTTAAAGTCTACTTTTCTTTTGCGTCTGCGTCTGATAATAATTTCATCTGCATCAGTATCTAATTGTACTGCTCGTTCTTTTAATTCTGCTCGCGACACGCGGCGTTTATTTTTCTGTTCTTCTTCCTCTTCGTGAGTGCCTTTCCCTTTACGTTTGCGTTTTTCTTCCGCAGCTAAAATAGCTGCTTGACTCTCTTTTTTAGCTTCTGGCTCACTTACGGCAACAGATTTATCCGCTATAGCACCTGGCACATTTTCTTGCTGAATTCCACTTAAAACATTTGTTTCTGCAATAGCTTCTGCACTGGTGGTTTCTGAAACATTCGCTTCCACTTCAGGAATAGCTTGAGCAGGTTGCTCTTCTACAGGTATAACCGGCGGAGTGACTTCTTTTTTAACTACGCGCTTTTTTCTGACTTCCACATTAACCGTTTTGCTACCTGTATTGGTGGTCACTTTAACAGCTTGTTTTACTGTTTGGCGACGCAAAGTAAGAGGCGTTTTAGTGGTTTCTGTAGTCGTCGCATCAGAACGCGCGGTTATCGGCGTAGTTTTTTGTTGCTTTAAATAATCCAATAAATGTTGCCTTTGCCGCGGAGTTAGAGCCTGAGCAGCATCTTCTACTGTAGGTTCTCCTTGCTTAGCCAGTGCTTCATTTAATTGTGCAAATAGCTTATCTGCTGAAATCCCAACAGTTTCGGCTAATTTTTTGATTGTAATACCCTCTGCCATGTAAAAACCTCGTTACTTTTATTTGGTGTAACTATTTGCCCTGTAGCCAGGAATGCTCTCCTAGCTTTTAGAGTTTACAGTATAGTTACCTGCGTTATGCAAACCAATGCTCACGGGCCTTCATAATTAATTTGCCCGCATCTTCTTCTGACATATTTTCAATATCTAATAAATCCGGAATAGCCTGCTCAGCTAAATCTTCACGGGTTACAATGCCGTGCCTTGCAAAAGCTTGTGCAAGTTCAGGAGTCATGCCTTCCAACTGCAATAAATCTTCTGCAGGTTCTTTGTTTAAAGTATCTCCCGCAATTGCTAGTGTGAGCAATTGATCACGGGCGCGATCTTTCAGCGCTTGGGCTATTTCTTCATCAAAGTCATCAATTGCTAACATTTCTTGTAGAGGAACATAGGCAATTTCTTCTAATGATGCAAACCCTTCTTGAACTAATAATGCGGCCAACTCTTCATCTACGTCTAATTGTTGCATAAATAAATTAACTAAACGTTGTGATTCTTCTTCGGTTTTCTGAGTGGCTTCACGCTCAGTCATTACATTCAAAGTCCAACCGGTTAAATCACTGGCTAGACGCACGTTTTGACCATTACGCCCTATCGCTTGAGATAATTGTTCCTCAACGACCGCTACATCCATAGTATGCGTTTCTTCATCCACAACAATTGATGCTACTTCTGCAGGGGCCATTGCATTAATCACAAACTGCACAGGATTATCGTCCCAAACGATAATATCAATCCGCTCGCCACCTAATTCTGCAGAGACGGCTTGCACACGCGCGCCACGCATACCTACACACGCACCAACGGGATCAATACGTCCATCGTTAGTTTTCACCGCAATTTTTGCTCGAGAACCGGGATCACGTGCAGCACTCTTAATTTCAATCACTTCTTCAGCAACTTCTGGTACTTCAATTTCAAATAATTTTACTAGCATTTGCGGATGGGTGCGACTAACAAAAAGTTGTGGCCCACGTTTTTCATGATGCACATCATATAAATAAGAACGCACTCGATCGCCCACACGCATCGCTTCGCGCGGCAACATATCTTCGCGCTTCAGCAAAGCTTCTATGTTATCACCTAAATCTAGGGTAATCGCTTCACGGGTTACGCGTTTAACCGTTCCGATCAAGAGGTCACCGATTCGCGAAGTAAATTGATCCACAGTTTTTTGTCTTTCTGCTTCACGAACTTTTTGGACAATAACTTGTTTTGCAATTTGTGCAGAAATACGTCCAAACTCTGCAGCTTCCATAGGTTCTTCTATGAACTCACCCAGTTTAATATCAGGATTTTGTTTCCGTGCATCATTGATATCAATTTGACGTTCTGATTCAAATTCAGGTAGTTCTAGGTTGTAGTCTATTTCATTGGTATCTACGACTTCCCAACGGCGAAAAGCTAGAGTATCGCCAGTTTTACGATCAATATGCACGCGCACATCAATTTCTCCACCGTTTAGTTTACGAGTAGCCATGGCAATAGCTGATTCAATGGCTTCAAAAATAATCTCTTTAGATACGCCTTTTTCATTAGAGACCGCTTCTGCTACTAATAAAATTTCTTTGCTCATTATTTCCTCACTTAAATTTAGGCATAAATCCGACGATGTAGGAAGGAACGCTGCTCTTTGCCCGATTGGACAAATATCAATGTTCTCTTCCAAGTTTATACTGATTAAATTAAAATCGTGGCACAAGTTGCGCCTTCTCAATATTGTCAAAAGCTAAAGTGTAAATTTGATTTTCAGCTTTTAGCTTTACATTTTCCTGGTCAACTTCCACCAGTTCGCCAGTCCAATTTTTGCGGCCTTCATGTGGCCTATGTAAACGAATTTTTACTTCTCTTCCCACAAAGCGCTGATAATCAGCTAAGTTAAATAAGCGCCGATCCAAGCCTGGAGATGATACTTCCAACCGATATCGTCCAGCCGCCGTAGCTTCTACATCCAATAAGGCACTTAATTGTCGACTAATGACTGTTATTTCGTCCAGCCCTATATTGGCATGCTCTGAATTAATAGCCGGACCTTCTACGTATACACGTAATATAGCAGGAGAACCGCTAATCGATTCAGCACCTACAAATCCATACCCTAGCCCTTGTACAGTAGCAGCAATTTGCTCTTCAAGGTGGGGAGATAAACGCAATCCCATAGTTTTCCTATAGTTTTTAGTAGCAGAAACTTGGAGTGTTCCTTTCTACAAGGCCATATAATAACTGCTCAGGCCCCCCAGCCTTAAAACTTGGAGAACCTTGCTACAGGGTGAGTAGTTACGCCGTATAGAGAGAAATAAAAAAGGCCCTACTTTGGGGCCTCTCCA
>JBIOEC010000013.1:0-10467 GCA_044445645.1 Gammaproteobacteria bacterium
ATGGTGAGTCATGGGAATATTTTGCATAATGAGAAAGCCGTCACGTGGGGTTGGGGATTAGCATCTGATAAAGTGACAGTGTCCTGGATGCCCGTCCAACATGATTTAGCACTAATAGGAAGTATATTGCAGACGATTTATTTAGGAAATACCACAGTATTAATGCCTCCAGTAGTAGTATCTGAACGTCCTCTCAATTGGTTGAAAGCGATTTCGAAGTACAAGGCTTATTACAGCGCGGGACCTAATTTTGCTTATGAGTCTTGTGTGCAACGAATTAAAACCGAAGAACTAGTAACACTGGATTTATCGAATTGGGGTTATGCGTTATGTGCCGCTGAGCCCATACGTGCGGAAACCATGCGCAGGTTTATTCAGGCATTCTCACCTTGTGGCTTTCAACCTCAGGCATTTGCTGGCGGCTATGGATTAGCAGAGGCTACACTTTACGTATCGTGCTGTCGCCCAGGTGAGCACGATAAAGTTCTTGCTGTTTCGGCCAGAGAATTAGCGCTGGGAAAAATTATTACCTCGGATAAATCGGATGATACTTATGAATTAATGAGTTGTGGTCCTATTTACCCTGAACATGAGGTAATAATTGTTGAACCAGAAACTCTTCAGGCGAGTAATACAAATAAGATAGGTGAGGTGTGGATAAAAAGTGAGAGTGTTACTCAAGGCTATTGGGGAAAGCCAGATATCAGCGCAGAGATTTTTAATGCACGTTTAGCTGATGGTAGTGGTCCTTATTTACGCACGGGTGATTTGGGTGTTCTATATGAAGGTGAACTTTATATTACCGGACGGTTAAAGGATTTAATTATTATTCAAGGGCGCAATATATATCCGCAAGATATTGAGGCTGCTGTGGAAGCTAGCCATGCTGCAATACGACCAGATTGCACAGCTGCATTTTCTGTAGAGGTCAATGGACAAGAGCAAGTGGTAGTAGTGGCAGAAGTTGAACGCACCGCACGCAAACAGGATACTTCATCTCTATTTGCTGCAATCCGCAAGGCGGTAATGGAAGCAGCAGAAATTGTGCCTTATAGTATTCAGTTGCTGCAACCCGCACAAGCTTTAAAAACCACGAGTGGGAAAATTCAACGACAAGCCACGAAGCATGCCTACTTGGCGGGAGAATTAAAAACGCTAGCCCAAGAAGAAGTGGTTGTCGACGTTCGAGATTACTCGCACTTAGAAGAAGATTTATATTCTATTTATCAACACGTACTAGAAGTTAAGGATATTAATCCAGAAGATAAGTTTTCTGCATTAGGTGGGGATTCATTGAAAGCAGTAGAACTTTATGATGCATTACATACTTATCTAGGGAATACTTTTTCTTTATCTACTAGTGTGGCGTTTGATTACCCCAGTTTAGGCGAACTAACATCTTATATCCAAACACTGGTATCTGGTGTTTCCAGCACCATCCCCATCCAATCTAAAGAATTACATATGCATGAGCCTATTGCTGTGATAGGTATGAGTTGCCGCTTTCCAGGTGGAGAAGACATTGATGCATTTTGGAATTTACTCGCAGAAGGCAAAGATGCGATTCAGACTATTTCGGAAAATCGCGAGTGGTTGAACACCTATTTACTGGATACCGGATATGGTGGTTTTATTCAAAATATAGATTATTTTGATGCCGCTTTTTTTAAGATTACCCGACGCGAAGCTGAACAAATGGATCCTCAGCAACGAATACTATTAGAAGCCGCATGGACTGCCATGCAAAACACAGGTATCCCTGCAGAGCAATTACAGGGGAGTGACACAGGGGTGTTTATTGGTGCAATGACGAGTGAGTATAAGGAATTGTTATTGCGCAGTGGAGATGATGTAGCGGATGCTTATTTTGCCACAGGTAATGATGTCAGTGTCTTGGCCGGCAGAGTGGCATACACATTCGGTTTGCAAGGGCCTGCATTAACCATCGATACGGCATGTTCCAGTTCATTAGTAGCCATCCATGAAGCTTGTAAAAGTCTACGAGATGGTGAATGCTCACTAGCATTAGCCGGTGGGGTGAATGTGTTGTTGTCAGCGGATGAATATGAAGCGCTCTCTAAGGCACAAATGCTAGCCGCTGATGGGCATTGTAAAACATTTGATGCGAGTGCCGATGGGTATGTGCGAGGAGAAGGTTGTGGTGTAGTCGTGCTTAAGCGACTTTCTGAAGCTAAACAGGATGGAGATAGAATATTAGCGGTTATTCGTGGTTCTGCAGTTAACCAAGATGGTGCAAGCAGTGGTTTAACTGTTCCTAATGGAGTAGCTCAAGAAAAACTGCTTCGACTCGCATTGATGGATGCCAATTTACAGCCTTGTGATATTGATTTTATTGAAACCCATGGAACAGGTACTAGCTTAGGCGACCCCATGGAAATAAATGCGCTGAATCGCATATTTGCAGGTAGCCGAAAAGAGCACGAATATTTATATTTAGGGGCGCTTAAAACCAATATTGGTCATTTAGAGGGAGCTGCTGGAATTGCGAGTGTCATTAAAACGATCTTGGTTATGCAGCATGAAATGATTCCTAAAAATTTGCATTTTAATGAATTGAATCCACACATTGATTTAACTCCTATACCTGCAAAATTACCACTGCAAGCGGTTGCATGGAAAAAAGGAGATAAAACCAGGTATGCGGGTATTAGCTCTTTTGGTTTTAGTGGTACGAATGCACATATCATTCTCGAGGAAGCGCCTGAACAAGATTTAGCTCAAGTAAAACAACCGTTGCCAAAGACTGAGTTTCATCGCGAGCGATTTTGGTTCAAAAGTTCGCATAAACAGGATATGGCAGGTGAGTTTCAGATCAGTGCTCATCCCTTTTTAGGAGCAGCTTTAGATTCATCAGCTTTATCATCACGCGTTTATCAATCAATTTTATCCGCTAATTCAGTGCCTTTGCTCAGTGACCATATGTTTTATGGCGTGCCGATTTTTGCATTTGCTGCCTATCTTTCGACAATAATTGAAGCTATAGCTTCAGAGGAACATTTCACTTCTATTGATTTAACTCAGATGAGTGTAGAACGGCCGTTATTATTTAAGTTGAGTGAGTCTAGAGTTTTACAAACAATTTTTTCTACAGTTGATTGGAGTGAAAACATTATTAATGTTTTAGTTCAATCGCGCGCGCCCAAGCAACCTGGGGAATGGGAGAATCATTTTACTGCCAAGTTGGCGCATGATAACCCTGAAGCCAAAGTGAAATTTGATTTGGCAACACTCAAAGCTAGTGCTGAAAGAGTAGTCTCAGGTGAGAGTGTCTTTGCCGACGTATTACTTAATAATGTAGCTTTAGGTTCAGGATTTCGCTGGGTGGATATGTGTTTTGTATCCGAGGACTGTGTTTTAGCACAATTAAAACAGCCAGAGGTTGATTATTTAGGGGAAGCCATAAGACATTCAGGTTACCTAGATGCGGGTTTTATGTTAGGTGCCACGCGATGTTTACAAAATAAAAACATGGGCGTTTTTGTCCCTATCTATGTAGAAAAGTTACATGTCGATTTACAGGCTTCGCTTGCAATGTGGGTTTATGTGAAATTGATTAAAACTGAAGAGCAGCAACATTCTTGCGAAATTTTTTGGCTGAATGATAAAGGAGAGTGTATTGATTATGCGCATGAAGTTAATTTTAGATACGCACCTAAGGAACGTTTGCTACAAACACTGACTCATCAAAAAACGATTGATGAACTTATCTATGTAACAGCATGGAACAAAGTCATATTGCCAGAAACCGCCAATGAGCTACAAGGCGGCGATTGGCTGTGGTTAGCGCAAGAAGCCCCTGCTTCTTACTGGCAGACACCGCAGAATAATATCCTATTTCATACTCTTGCTAATCTTCGCAATCCAGAAGATTATCAACAGCTGATTTCTGAATTTAAAGAACGTCAATATTCGATTGTGTATGAAGTTTCCACTAATGCAAAGGTGGACGGTGATTTGGGGGAAGATGCTTATCGGTTATTGTTATTGCTGCAAGCATTGGTAACGCTGGAATCATTCGATAAAATTAAGCTCTATGTTATAACGCGTAACGCGCAATTATTTCCAGAGCGTGATATTAATATTCATCAATGCCCGATAAGTGCTTTACTTAAAACAGCAGAAGCTGAATACCCTCTTCTGCACTTTACACAAATTGATTGTAATGAGAAAGACAGCTTCTCATTGCATAAAATTTTGGCTTTAGAAAAACCTGAGTCTTTTTATGTGATAGCAGAGGATACATGCTATGTACCACGTTTATTAAAAGCTAATGAAATGCCAACTAAACCACTTTCAGAGTGGCGTATTCCAGCAGAGGAAAAATCCAAATTATCGATTGCTAATGCCGGTTATTTAATAACTGGTGGTACCGGCGGATTAGGTTTGGTAGTAAGCCAATGGCTGATACAACAAGGTGCGAAAACTTTGTGGTTAGTTTCGCGGCATGCAACCAGTGAGGCAATTTCTGCTGAGATACAGGCACTCAGAGAAACCGGTGTAGATATTCAGATATTATCAGCGGATGTTGGGAACCGACAGGAAGTAGAAGCAATCCTAGCCGAGATTAAACAACATTCTGTTCCGTTAAAAGGCGTCTTCCATTTGGCAGGTATTTTAGAAGACAAGGTATTATTGGAACAAACAACTGAGCTTATTGAAAAAGTATGGCAAGCAAAAGTAAGAGGTGCGTGGAATCTGCATGAGTGTACCAAAGACTTAGATTTAAATTTATTTGTACTTTTCTCATCGATCGCTTCGGTATTAGGTTCTGCAGGACAAGTTAATTATGCTATGGCAAATGCGTATCTGGACGGCCTCGCTTATTATCGGCATCAATTGGGATTGCCAGCCATTAGTATAAATTGGGGGCCATGGCGTGAAAGTGGTATGGCTGTCACTCTCCAAAGCCGTCTGCAACAATTGGGAATAAACAGTTTTACCAATGAGCAAGGAACTACGTTACTTAGCCATATGCTTGCAAATCCCTTTATTCAGGAAACATTTTTGGATATTAACTGGATACGCTTCGCTAAAGAACGATTACAGATTCCTGCATGGTTAAGTGAGGTCATGCAAAGCAAAATTGAACCCAAGGGTGGACTGGTCATTTTACTTCAAGAAACTCCCGCTGCAATGCGTAGACAGTGTTTGCAAGATGAATTGACTCAGTTAGTGAAACGCACACTCGGCATGCCAGCGGAAACTTTGCTTAATGAAGAGGAAGGATTTTTTAACTTGGGAATGGATTCACTGATGGCTGTCGAGTTGCGCAATCGGATACAACAAGCCCTTGGTAGTGATTACCCAATAGCAGCTGCAGAGATTTTTAATTATCCTTCTTTAAATAAATTATCGGAATTTATTGCAGCGCGGATTGGCCTTGAAGGGTTAGTTGCACCCAAATCTAAAAAATACAAAATAGAACGTGCAATATCTAATGCAGAACCGATAGCCGTGATTGGTATGGGCTGTCGTTTTCCTGGGGGAGCCAATAGCCCAGAGGAATTCTGGACACTGTTAAAGCAAGGTTATGATGGTATTAGCGAAGTTCCCAAAGACCGTTGGGATATAGACGCTTATTATGATCCCGACCCACAAGCGCCGGGCAAAATGCGCGTTAGAAAAGGCGGGTTTCTGCAATGGCCAGTTGATCAGTTTGATGCGGAATTTTTTAGGATGAGCCCAAAACAAGCAGAAATGATGGATCCACAACAACGTCTAATTCTTGAGATAACATGGGAGGCGTTAGAAGATGCCAGTATTCCTCCGAAAAGTCTAAAAGATACTGAAACCGGTGTTTACGTGGGCGTTTGGCATTCGGATTATGCCGATTTACTGGAAAAATATGTTCCGACGGAAGGCATTAATCAATTTACCAATTCGACAACATTAAGTAGTACAGCAGGCGATATCTCTTTTTATTTTGGACTTATGGGGCCAAGTTATGCCGTAGATACCGCTTGCTCTTCTTCATTAGTCGCACTGGATGGTGCGATGAAGTCCTTGCGCTTAGGTGAATGTGAGCAAGCCATAGTGGTTGGCTCTAATTTAATGTTGAACCCTGATGTTACCATTGGTTTTGATAAAGCGGGAATGCTATCGCCGGATGGATATTGCAAGACATTTGATGAAAGTGCAAATGGCTATGGTCGTGGGGAAGGAATTGGTGTGGTGATATTAAAGCCACTTAGTCGAGCGCTAGCGGACAAGGATCGAATTTATGGCGTCATAAGAAGTTCACGAGTCAATCATAATGGCCCTGCCAGTGGGATCACCGTACCGAATGGAGTGGCACAAGCAAATTTAATTCAGCATGCGTTATCAAACGCAGGTCTCAAGCCTGAGGAAATTGATTATATAGAAGCACATGGTACGGGTACTGCACTTGGGGATCCAATAGAAGTAAGTGCTATTCAATCCATATACAGAGGGCATCGCCAGGATAGTCCATTACTCATCGGCTCGGTAAAAAGTAATATCGGACATTTAGAAGCAGCGGCTGGGGTAGCAGGTTTGATAAAAGTCTTGCTGGCGCTGCATAATGAAGAAATCCCACCTAATATTCATTTCAATCAGCCTAATTCAAAAATGGATTTATCTGCTATCCCTGCTATTGTTCCTATCTCGCTTATCCCTTGGAAGCGCAGTGAAAATAGAAAAAGAAGAGCTGGTGTAAGCTCATTCGGTGCAACAGGGATTAATGCTCATATCATTGTAGAGGAAGCACCGGAACAAGATTCAATCACCATGAGGCAGCCCTTAGCCAAAACAGAATTTCATCGTCAGAGGTATTGGGTATCAGAGCTAAGATCCTTTAGTAAAATAACCACGCAAGGGAGAGAGGTTCATCCACTTTTGGGGATGCAATTACCGGAGCTACATAATCAGATTATTGTTTATGAAAAAGAACTTGATTTGCAAAATACCAATCTCAGTTATTTGTTAGATCATGAGATATTCCATCATGTTCTATATCCAGGAGCAGGATTTGTTGAGCTGCTATTAGCGGCTGCGAGGGTGCGAGAAGTAGAGGGAAGCATAACACTAAAAGATATTAGTATCGAGAGGCCATTAGTATTAACGTCTACTCCTGTACAATTGCAAGTTGAAATTAAAGAATCGAAGGTAAGTGTGTATAGCAAGTCCCTACTAGGTGAGTGGATGTTACATGCAGAAGGAATTATTGAAGGTGGCGCTCAAGTGCCAGTTGTCGAAGTTTTAGGTGAAATAAAAACACGCATGAGAGAGGAAATTGATGTCAAGAGCTTTTATACAGAGCTTAAAGATTTAGGTTTTCAATATGGGCCTTCTTTTCTATCAATCAAGCATGGATGGTTATCAGATGGGGAGGTTTTGGTAGAGTTAGAAGCAGATGAGCAAGATCCGCGTTATGCCATTTATCCACCACTATTAGATGGTGCCTTACAAGCTTTGGGTTTATTGCAGACCGAGAAAGCACTTTATTTGCCCATTGGCTTTACTAGCATTACTTTTTATCGACCTCTGTCCGCGCATGCCTTTGCCCATATCCATCATGTTTTCAGCGAAGCAGGAGCTATTACTGCAGATATTAACTTGTATAAGGATGAAATGCTCTGTGTAAGTATTCAAGGCGTTAAAGTTCGAAAATCGAATCGAAATATCTTGGAGAAATTACTTCAAAAAGAAGACGTGCATAAATGGATGTATGAGCAAGTTTGGGATAAATATATTCCTGCAAATCAAGAGTTAACTGCTGGTAATATTATCACCTATGATGCTCGCAGTGATGATCTTCCACTCTCACAAGTTGCAGCAGAAAAGTTGTTAGTATTTATTCAGGGATTGCTAACGCAGAATCAGCCGGTTTCTCGAGTCAATATTATTACCCAAAATTCTTATTGCATTAAAAGAGAAGCGTTAATTCTGGCGCAGTCAGTGTTGAATGGGCTTATAAAAACCGCAATATTAGAGCATCCTGAATTGCATATTCGGCAAATTGATATAGATAAAGGCAGTGAAATAGACTTCGTGTTAGATACGGTAAATCATGACTGCAGCCAAGAGCAAATTTTAGTGTATCGAGATGGACAATGGTATATGCCTCGCATGCAGAGAGAACATGGGTTAGTGCTTCCAGAAAGTGTTTATCGCTTGGTGAAAAGTTCGAATGGAGTTCTTGACGAACTAGAGGTAGTAGAAGAAGAGGTGTATATTCCTAAAGGGAATGAAGTGTTGATTGCACCACATGCGGTGGGATTAAATTTCCGCGATGTATTAAATGCAATGAATTTATATCCTGGGGAACCAGGACCGTTGGGAGGTGACGTTTCTGGTGCAGTGACTGCAGTGGGAGAACAAGTCAAGGAGTTTAAGGTAGGAGATGAGGTTTTAGGGTTGGCTAGTGGCAGTTTATCTAGCCAAGCGCTGAGCACAGAAAAACTCCTTATTAAAAAGCCAGAAAATTTAAGTGATATAGAAGCAAGTTCAATACCAACTATATTTATGACCGCATATTTAGCATTGGTTACACTGGCCAATTTGCAAACGGGCGAAGTGGTACTCATTCATGCTGGAACGGGTGGAGTTGGCTTAGCTGCTATTCAGCTAGCGCAGCACTTAAAAGCCAAAATAATTGCGACAGCGGGTAGTGAGTTGAAACGAGATTACTTACGCAGTTTGGGAATAACTGAGGTTTTTGATTCCCGCAGTACGGATTATCAACATGAAATTATGTCGCTCACTCAAAATCGTGGAGTTGATGTAGTCTTGAATTCCTTAACTGGACCTGGGTTTATTGAAGCGACAATCAATTGTTGTAGTAAGGGTGCGAGATTTATCGAGATAGGGAAACGTGATATTTGGAGTACAGACGAGATAGCAGCAAAACGCGCTGATATTAAGTATTCAATTCTGGCATTAGATGTATTGGCAGTCGAATGTCCCGATGAAGTTCAAACATTATTAAAAGCAGTCATATTGTTAATTCAACAACAAAACATAAGGCCTGTGCCGCAAACAGTATTTACGTTACATCATGCCATAGATGCTTTTAAATATTTGCAGCAGGCTAAGCAGATCGGTAAAGTTGTTATTACTCTTCCAGCTGTAAAGTTGAATTTCTCCACGCCAGGTAGCTATTTGATTACCGGCGGTCTGGGAGGTATAGGTTTAGAATTGGCTCAATATTTGAGCGAACGGCAAGCAGGACGAATTATTTTATCTAGCCGACACGCCGCAAATGAATATGCACAAGAGCGGATAAAGGCAATGCAAGCCAAAGGAGTTCAGGTTGAAGTATACATCGCTGATGTAAGCGATAAAGAGCAGGTTGCAGCATTAATCGATAGTGCCAATATCGCAGAACATCCCTTAGTGGGCATCTTTCATTTAGCTGGAACAGTAGAGGATGCAGCATTGGATAAACAGACCAAAGAAAGTTTTGCGCGCGTTTTTGCAGCAAAGGCGCAAGGGGCATGGTATTTACATGAACTTACTCAAGAAAAAAATATCCAATTGGATTATTTTATTTTGTTCTCATCTATAGCTTCTTTACAAGGTTCTGCCGGACAAAGTAATTATGCAGCAGCGAATAGCTTTTTAGATGCGTTGGCACAAGTTCGGCAGCAGCAAGGATTAAAAGCCCAAAGTATTAATTGGGGACCTTGGAGTGAAGTTGGAATGGCACGCCATTTAGTAGCAAGCCACAAAAGACAAGGTGTTATCCCTCTTAGCACAGATGATGCATTAAAAGGATTAACTTATGTTTTAAGAGAAGAGCAAATAGAGGTAGAGATCTTGCATGTAAACTGGGAAATGCTGGGCGATAACCTATCGCAAGTCCCCTCATGGCTACAGCAGTTGATTAATAAAAAAGAGGTGGATTCTTTGCTGAAATTGCTGGAAGCCGCACCTATTGAGCAGCGATTTTCTTTACTCCAAAATGCAATAGAACAAGAAGTTCATAAAATACTGGGCTTATCTCCCTTACAAGAATTGGATGAAACAAAAGGCTTTTTTGAGATGGGTATGGATTCTTTGATGGCATTGGAGTTAAAAAATCGTTTACAAGTATTGGTGAATCAAATATTACCTAACACCCTGATTTTTGACTATCCCAATATTAAAACTTTACTTATATATTTGGTTTCGCAATATTTTACCGAAGTTATTACGCTTGAAGATAAGGAGATAGATCCATTTTTAGCCATGAATAATGAGGAAATAGAAAGGTTCATTAAAGGATAATACCATGGAAGAAGATAAACTACTTTTAGCGAAGGCACTTGCCGCATTGAAAGAGTCTCGCGCGAAAGTGGCTATGTTAGGGCATAATGATTCTATAGCGATTATAGGTATGGGCTGTCGTTTTCCTGGAGGTGCTGAGAGTCCTGAGCAGTTTTGGAGCTTGTTACAAGCTGGCTTTGATAGCAGTATTGAAGTGCCGAAAGAGCGTTGGAATATTGA
>JBIOEC010000014.1:0-10284 GCA_044445645.1 Gammaproteobacteria bacterium
ATACTGCGTGTTCTTCAGCATTAGTGGCTTTACATGAAGCTTGTGCATCACTACGCATGGGAGAGAGTGATTTAATCATTACTGGAGGCGTAAATGTGATTCTTGCCCCCCAACTTAGTATTAATTTCAGCAAGGCCAATATGCTTGCAGCTGATGGGTATTGCAAAACGTTTGATAAAGATGCAGATGGTTATGTTCGAGGGGAAGGTTGCGGTGTAGTTATTTTAAAGCGCCTAAGTGATGCGCAAAAAGACCATGATAGAATATTGGCCGTTATCAAAGGCTCTGCAGTGAATCAAGACGGTGCGAGCAGCGGTCTCACGGTTCCCAATGGTCCTGCGCAAGAAGAAGTCATTAAACATGCACTGCAACAAGCCAAATTAAATCCCGATGACATTGATTATATTGAAGCCCATGGCACGGGCACGAGTTTGGGCGATCCCATTGAAGTGAATGCGATTTCGCAAGTATTTAACAACAGAACAAGCTCACTGACGATAGGCACGGTAAAAACCAATATTGGACATTTAGAAGCAGCAGCGGGTATTGCTGGACTGATTAAAACCATCCTTGCATTACAGCATGAAGAGATCCCTAAGCATTTGCATTTTAAAGAATTGAATCCATCCATTAATCTAGAAGAAATTCCTGCACAAATTCCATTACAAGCAATTGATTGGAAAAAACGAGAAGGAAAAATCCGGCGAGCGGGCATCAGCAGCTTTGGCTTTAGCGGCACGAATGCGCATATAATTATTGAAGCAGCGCCAACACAAGATATTCATCAGGTAAAATCGGCCATACCGAAACCAACATTTAATCGTAAGCCTTATTGGGCAAAAGCATTATCGCAAGCGCTATTAGAAAAAGAAAATGTACCTGAATCGACCGTGACATTCTCACAAAAAATGGATCTGATTCCTACTCTGCATGCCGAAAGCATGACATATGATCAAGTTTTAACTCAAATCCGGGGACAAATTCTCACGGTATTGGGATTACCTATAGAAGAAACGCAGTATGATGAAAAAGGTTTTTTTGAGTTGGGCATGGATTCCTTGATGGCAGCTGAGCTTGGCAAACGAATTCAAAAACTATTTCCAGACATTAAATTTGACAGCACGGTTGCTTTTGATTATCCAAGCATTGCCAAGGTGAGTGAATATATCAAAGCCCAAGCCTTGGGTGAGAAACCTACGGCGCCTATTCAGTGGATCCCAGGTCATGATGAACCAATTGCCGTGATAGGGATGAGCTGTCGTTTTCCAGGCGGAGCAAATAGCACGGAAGAATTTTGGCAGCTGTTAGAGCAAGGTTTTGATGCAGGTTGTGAAATACCGAAGAGTCGTTGGGATAATGATGAATATTATACGACAGATAAAGATCAAGCGGGAAAGATCTATGTCAAGAAGGCTGGATTATTAAATGTGGCGATTGAAGAATTTGATGCCAACTTTTTTGGATTAAGCCCGCGAGAAGCGATTGCATTAGACCCACAACAAAGATTACTGTTAGAAACCAGTTGGGAAGCCTTAGAAGCGGCTGGTATTGCGCCTAAGACTTTGCAAGAGAGTGCAACGGGTGTATTTATTGGCATATATAGTACCGACTATCGGGATGTGCTAAGCAAACAGGTCTGTGATCCTTCTTTACAGGCTTATCTTGCGACGGGCAATGCGGGAAGTACAGCATCTGGAAGAATTTCTTATACCCTCGGTTTAAAAGGTCCTAGTTTTGCGATTGATACGGCATGTTCTTCATCATTAGTTGCATTACATCAAGCGTGTGTTTCTTTACGTGAGGGAGAAAGTGATTTAGCGATTACCGGTGGTGTCAATGTGATTTTATCGCCGGAAGCCATGGCGTTAGAGTGTAGTATGCAAATGTTATCCCCGGAAGGAATGTGCAAGACATTTGATAAAGACGCCGATGGATTTATGCGAGGTGAAGGTTGTGGTGTGATCATATTAAAACGCCTAAGTGATGCGCAAAAAGACCACGATAAAATATTGGCTATCATCAAAAGTTCTGCTGTGAATCAAGATGGTGCGAGCAGTGGATTGACAGTACCCAATGGTCCAGCTCAGGAGGCGGTTATTCGGCGAGCATTGGTGCAAGCACAAGTAACGCCTGGTGATATTGATTATATAGAAGCCCATGGTACTGGAACGAGTTTGGGTGACCCCATCGAAGTGAATGCCATAAAGAATGTATTTGCTGACAATCGACAAAACCCATTAATCATTGGCACAGTGAAAACCAATATAGGCCATTTAGAAGCTGCCGCCGGGATCGCGGGTATCATTAAAACCATTCTTTCCTTACAACATGAAAAGATCCCGGCGCATTTGCATTTTAAAACATTAAATCCGGCAATTTACTTAGAAGAAATACCCGTGCAAATTCCATTACAAGCGCTAGAATGGAAAAAACAACCCGATCGGATCAGAAGAGCCGGAGTGAGTTCATTTGGTTTTAGCGGTACTAATGTACATGTTGTTTTAGAAGAAGCGCCTGTTCAAGATGAGACCCAACAACGTCCTGCTTTGCCCAAAACGGTATTTAATCGTCAACGCTATTGGGCGGAGATATTAGCCTACAAGAAAAAACGCAATTTATGGGGGGAAGAAGTACACCCTTTATTAGGAGTACGTTTACTGGAGACAGCCGAACAAGGCCCCATTATTTATGAGCAAAATCTAGCATTAGATAATGAAGATATCCGATATTTAAAAGATCACAAAGTGTATGGTGAAGTCATCTATCCAGGTGCGGGATACATCGAGTTAATACTAAGCGCTGTAGGACAAGAAGCAGCAGCGGGGGAAAGTGTTGAGCTTAAGGCGTTGAATATAGAGCGCCCGCTGGTGCTGAGTTCTACTGGAACTCGGGTACAAGTGGTGGTTGATAAAGAGACAGTAGCCATCTATAGCAAGACGCAAGATGGTTGGCAATTACATAGTCAATGTATAAAAGCAAAGACCAAGCATTTATATATCGAGGCAGAGTCTTTGGCCACGATAGAAGAAAGGATAAAAACCAACGTCGATCAGGCGGATTTTTATGCCAAGATAAAAGTCATGGGTATTGAGTATGGCGAAGCTTTTCAAGTTATTCAAAGCGCCAAAGTGGCCGGTAATGAGGCGTTAGTTTATTTGCAGAGTTCTATATTTGATACCCGTTATGCCGCTTATCCTGCACTGTTGGATGGTGGTTTGCAAGGATTGGGGTTATTGGTAAACGACGGCCTTTATTTACCTTTTGATTGTGAGAGTATTGAGTGGTATCAAGCATTTAGTCCCTCGATGGTTGCCCATATTCATTTGCTAGAAAATACAAAAGAAACGATCAAAGCCGATATCAATTTTTATTCTGGCGATCAGTGTGTGATGCGGTTAAAAGGCTATAAAGCCAAACACACCAGTAAAACGGCCATGCTACGGCTTCTTGCCCATCACATGCCTGAGTGGTATTACGAAATAGCATGGGAGGCATATGAGCCTTCGCCGCAAGAAATATCCAAGCAAGCGGTAGTGTATGATGCGCGACGCCAACAAAAAAAAATAGGTATTGAGCTGGCGAGTGCACTGTTGTCGTATCTGCAAAAACAAATTGCGGAGAGTAAGACCATCCGCGCACTTTATATCATCACTGAAAATGCCTACGGCAACCCGATAGATCTTAGCCAAAGCACTTTAAATGGGTTTATTAAAACGGCGATACTCGAACATCCTGAGCTGAATATTGTGCAACTGGATGTGACAGAAGGGGAAGATATAGAGCGGCTCATTGCGATATTAAATTATGATGCAGGCAAAGAACAAATTCTGCAATATCGGCAAGGACAATGGTATTGCCAAAAAATTGTCAAACAAACGGGATTGCATTTACCTGCGTCCGACTATCGTTTGATTAAAGACGACACGGGCTTATTAGACAAGCTTGAGCTGGTAGAAGAGGAGCCTCTAATAGCCGGCGATGATGAGATTATCATTGAACCTAAAGCTGTAGGTTTAAATTTTAGAGATGTACTCAATGCTATGAATCTTTATCCTGGGAGGCCAGGATTGTTGGGCGGGGATCTGGCAGGTATTGTCAAAGAGGTGGGTAAAAATATTACCCGCTATCAAGTGGGTGATGAAGTATTGGGTCTTGCTAGCGGAAGTTTAGCGAGCCAAGCCATAACTCAAGAAGCGTTGATTATTCACAAGCCAGCGCAGATGACGTTCTGTGAAGCGGCGTCTATTCCCACGATATTTATGACGGCCTATTTAGCGTTGGTAAAATTAGCCAAATTGAAAGCCAATGAAACCGTTCTTATTCATGCTGGTGCAGGAGGTGTGGGTTTAGCAGCGATACAAATAGCGATGTATTTAAAAGCTAAGATTATTTGCACAGCAGGGAGTGAGTCTAAAAGAACCTATTTACAAAACCTAGGTATTGAACATGTGTTTGACTCTAGGAGTTTACGTTTTAAAGAAGATGTTTTACGAATAACTGATCATCAAGGCGTGGATGTAGTATTAAATGCACTCTCAGGTAAGGGGTTTATTGAATCAAGCTTACAAAGCTGTGCATTAAAAGCTCGGTTTGTAGAAATTGGGAAAAGAGACATTTGGAATGATGAGCAAGTTAAAGCCTGTCGAGAAGATGTGGAATATCATATCTTGGCTTTAGATCAAATGAGTGATGATAATCCTAGTCAAGTACATGCGCTGTTACAAGAAGTCATGCAGTTGTTTAATGATCAGATATTAATGCCCGTTCCTAAAACGATTTTTCTATTATTGCAAGCCGTTAATGCTTTTAAGTATCTACAGCAAGCTAAACAAATCGGTAAAGTTATTATCACGTTGCCGCCGGCACACGTCGTATTTAAAGAGCATGAAAATTATTTAATCACAGGGGGGTTGGGAGGTATAGGATTAGAGATTGCACACTATTTAAGTGAGCATGGTGCCAAGCATATTATTCTGGCAGCAAGGCACGCGCCAAGTGATAAGGCCAAAGATGTGATTGTGGCATTACAAGCCAGGGGTGTTGAAGTCAGCATTGAGGCATGTGATGTGAGTCAAGAGAAGCAGGTGCAAGCACTTTGTAAAAAATATGTATTAAAAGGTATTTTCCACACCGCCGGTGTGATTGAAGATGTACCACTTGATAAACAAACACCTAAGTCGTTTGCGAAGGTATTTGCTGCCAAAGCACAAGGGGCTTGGTATTTACATCAAGCCACTCAAAAGATGAATTTGGATTATTTTGTATTATTTTCATCGATTGCATCGCTCAATGGTTCCGTGGCTCAAGCCAACTATGCAACGGCCAACAGCTTTTTAGATGCCTTAGCTCAATATCGTGCACAACATGGATTAAAAGCACAGAGTATACAATGGGGTCCTTGGAGAGAGGTTGGCATGGCCAAAGATCTCATTTTTAGTCATGAAAGACAAGGCATGAAACCCTTCAGCAATCAAGAGGCATTAAAAGGTCTGACACAGGCATTAAAGCAAGACAGTATTCAGTTAGGTATTATAAATGCCAGCTGGAAAGTTGTGGGTGAAAGCCTTGGGCAGGTGCCGTCTTGGCTAGAAGCATTAGTGGATAAGAAACTGGATTCAAGTTTTATACAAGCGCTGCAAAGTACGCCCATTGAACAGCGAGAGGGTTTATTAAAGCAAGTGATTATTCAAGAAGTCAAAAAAGTATTAGGCCAGATGCAAATGCTAGATGAAAAACTTGGCTTTTTTGAGATGGGCATGGATTCCTTGATGTCATTGGAGTTAAAAAACCGATTGCAGGGGTTAATAGGCCAGCCATTATCCAACACCTTGGCATTTGATTATCCAACGATAGATACCTTGGTTTCTTATCTCGCTAGTGTCTTAAAAATAAAAGAATTACCGCAAGTCAAATCTACTATTCAGTATATCAGTTCCAGTGAACCGATTGCCGTGATCGGCATGAGTTGTCGTTTTCCTGGTGGCGCCAACTCTCCAGAGGCATTTTGGCAATTATTGGCAGCAGGTTTTGATAGCAGTATTGAAGTGCCTAAGACTCGCTGGGATATTGATGCATATTATGATGCCAATCCAGATGCTGCAGGAAAGATAGTCACGCGCAAGGGCTGTTTTATTAATGTACCGATTGATGAATTTGACGCTGAATTTTTTAATATTAGTCCGCGAGAAGCAGAATATTTAGATCCACAGCAACGTTTGCTCTTAGAAACCAGCTGGGAAGCGATATGTGATGCAGGGATTGATCCACATGAATTGCGCGATAGTAATACCGGTGTTTTTATTGGTATGTCCAGTAATGACTATGGCAGCTTATTAGAAAAATATTTAGATGAAAAGAGCATTGAAGCCTATTTTGGTACAGGCAATGCCGCGAGCACAGCTACGGGGCGTATTTCCTATACGCTGGGGTTGAAGGGGCCATGTTTAGCGATTGATACCGCGTGTTCTTCAGCATTAGTGGCTTTACATGAAGCTTGTGCATCACTACGCATGGGAGAGAGTGATTTAATCATTACCGGCGGCGTGAATGTTATTCTTGCCCCACAACTTAGCATTAATTTTAGTCAGGCAAAGATGTTATCGCCCGATGGACATTGTAAAACGTTTGATAAAGATGCGGATGGTTATGTTCGAGGTGAAGGTTGCGGCATTATTATATTAAAACGGTTAAGTGATGCGCAAAAAGACCATGACAGAATATTAGCCGTTATCAAAGGCTCTGCGGTGAATCAAGATGGCGCTAGCAGCGGGCTCACCGTTCCAAATGGTCCTGCGCAAGAAGCAGTGATTAAACATGCACTGCAACAAGCTAAATTAAATCCTGATGATATTGATTATATAGAGGCACATGGCACGGGCACCAGTTTGGGCGATCCGATTGAAATGAATGCGATCTCACACGTATTTAAAGACCGAACAAACCCACTGACGATAGGTGCTGTGAAAACCAATATTGGTCATTTAGAAGCCGCAGCAGGTATTGCTGGGCTGATTAAAACGATACTTTCATTGGGATATGAAAAGATACCCAGACATTTACATTTTAAAGCACTCAACCCATCGATTAATTTAGAGGCCATTCCCGCGCAAATTCCACTCAATGCCATTGACTGGAAAAAACAAGCAGGCAAAATCAGACGCGCAGGCATTAGCAGTTTTGGCTTTAGTGGTACGAATGCACATGTGATTTTAGAAGAGCCCCCTCATCAAGATAAAAGTCAATTACGACTTGCGTTACCCAAACCCATATTTAACCCTCAGCGTTATTGGATCAAAGCCTTAGATGAGGCAATAGAGAATCAATTGGCGCTCCCCAAAGAATGGTATTTTACCAAAGAACGGATAGAGCAAGATTTAGTTATTGATACTGACATGCCGTTTCAGCAATGTGTTCTATTGACGAATGATACCACTGATAAAGCTTGGGTAGACGAGATTGAGCAAGTATTAAAAAAACGTAATATTGTATGCGAGGTTATAGAAGAAAAGCGTTTAGGGGTTTATCTACAAGGCAATCCGGATTCTTATGTAATAGACATAGCCAGCGATGGCAGTTTAAGCAAAACGTCAGCGCTCATATCAAAATATCAAACGTGGCTCAAACACGCGGCTAATATTAAACGTTGGATGATAGTCCATGTGAAAAAAGCAGACGATGTCTATCAAGATGTGCTGCTCAATATCAGTCAGATTTTAAATTGGGAATATGATTTTGAAACGGTATATATTGATGTTTCAGATAAAGCAGGTATGTCTGCATTGATAGATGAGCTATGCTGGGGACATGAGCCAGTAGTCTATTTATCGGCTAAGCGCGAAGTAGAGCGAGTGGTTCATGCGGATATGTCTGCGCTATTATCTATGCCTTCTTTAAAATTAGAAAAAGATGTAACGGGTAGTTATCTGATTACTGGCGGCTTAGGTGGGTTGGGTTTTGCCTGGTTAAAAGAATTATTGCAAGCCGGCATAAAGCATATTGTGCTTTGCTCAAGAAGAAGTCCAGCTGAGAGACAGCAGCAAGAGATAGATGCGTTCAATACTCAATATCAAGCGCATATTACACATCAAAGTTTAGATATTAGTGACAAAAAAGCCGTTAAAGCATTTATTAAAAAGATACCTTTATTGCAAGGCGTTTTCCATTTTGCTGGCAATGAAACTAATGCGGCATTTGAAGAGTACACGAAAGAGCAGATGGAAAACATTTTGCAACCGAAACTTGCCGCATGGTATTTACATGAATTGACCCGAGATTTGCCGCTCAAATATTTTGTTTTATTTTCGTCAATTGCTTCTTTCTTTGGCTCTAACCGACAAGGGCCCTATATAATAGCTAATGGTTATCTAGACGCACTCGCGAGAGTCAGGAAAGAGCAGCATTTAGTTATTACCCATATTCAATGGGGGCCATGGAAGGATGCTGGTATGGTAATGAATAATGCGCAAATTTCTAATGCAGATCCAGCTTTTATTGATTTAGATAGAGGGATGCATTTATTAAAACAATTATTAGCAATGGATTCATTGATTGGTCTTGGCGTGATTTCTCCTAAATATGCCGAGTTTAGCTTTACATTTTATAAGCATGTGCCGCCTTATTTAAAATCTTTATTCATTTCTGAAGATGTACCTAAAGAGGAGAGTGGCTTCTTAAAACTCTATTATCAGAGCAATCAAGATAGGCGGTATAAACTCATACAAGATTTGGTTGAAACACAGGTCAAAGATGTTTTACATATCCGTGCAAAAGAAGAGATGAATACTACTACCGGCTTTTTTGATATGGGTATGGATTCCTTGATGGCAGTAGAAGTTTATAACCGGTTGCATAAAACCTTAGGCAATGAAGTGCAAATAAGGCCGATGCTGGTGTTTGATTATCCGACCATTATGCAGCTGGCGACCTATTTACATGAAACCTTAGAAGGTTTAGCAAAACAAATTTATATTACTAGCGCGCACTATGAGCATGAAGCGATAGCCGTGATCGGTCTTGAAGTGAGGTTTCCTGGTGGAGCCAATGACCAGAACTTATTTTGGAATAATCTAGTTGAAGGCAAAGACGGGATCCGACTTGCCGAAAAAATGCGCTGGGACAGTGAGCAATATCCCTATAAAGCAGGATTTATTGATAATATTGATTTGTTTGATGCCAGCTTTTTTAATATTTCCGCAAGAGAGGCTGAGCAATTAGATCCACAGCAACGCCTATTATTGGAAACGACATGGCATGCGTTAGAAGATAGCGGAATTAATCCCACTAGTTTAAAAGAAAGCGAGACGGGCATTTTTATTGGTATTAGCCAAAGTGACTATGGTCATCTGTTATCCAATATGCCAAACAATGATTTTTATCAAGTCACGGGCAATGCACTGAATGCGGCGGCTGGACGCTTATCCTATACATTGGGATTACAAGGGCCGGCGATGGCAATTGATACTGCATGTTCCTCTTCATTGGTAGCATTACATGAAGCGTGTCGTAGTTTGGAAAATCATGAATGTGATATAGCGATTGCGGCGGGTGTGAATGTGCTATTGGACCCGAAAGTATTTGCGACCTTAATGCAGGGCAATATGTTATCAGCAGATGGTTATTGCAAGACCTTTGACAAAGATGCCAATGGCTATGTGCGCGGCGAAGGATGTGGCGTGGTTATCCTGAAACGATTAAGTGATGCGCAAAAAGACAATAGCAGAATTTATGCACTCATCAAAGGCAGTGCTGTCAATCAAGATGGTGCATCCAGCGGGCTCACTGTTCCTAATGCCCTGGCACAAGAAAAAGTCATGGCTAAAGCATTGGCCAATGCTAATGTAGAGCCGAATACCATTGATTATATTGAAGCACATGGCACAGGCACCAGTTTGGGAGATCCAATAGAAATAGGGGCAATTAAAACCATTTATGGATCAGGTAGAACCTCGCCTTTGATCATTAGTACAGTTAAAACAAGTATTGGGCATTTAGAATCAGCGGCAGGTATTGCTGGCGTTATCAAAACCATATTGTCGATGCAGCATGAAGTGATACCCAAGCACTTGCATTTTAAAACAATCAATCCATCGATTAATCTAGACGCCATTCCAGCACAAATTCCACTCAATCTGATTGAGTGGAAAAAACAAGAAGGGAAAATCAGACGTGCGGCCATTAGCAGCTTTGGCTTTAGCGGCACGAATGCACATGTGATATTAGAAGAGGCTCCTGTTCAGGATGAAAGTCAGTTAAAACCGGCACTGCCTAAAACGGTATTTAATCGTC
>JBIOEC010000015.1:0-10139 GCA_044445645.1 Gammaproteobacteria bacterium
ATGGTATAGTGCGTTGGGTTTATGATATGGGCCAAACGGCAGGGCTAGGAACTGACACGCTTCCCTTCTCGGATGCTATTTATGTCCCTCTATTGACCTCACACGGTTCTGTTGGTGTGCTTAAAGTACACCCTCTTGATCCGCAGCATTTATTAACCCCTGAACAAATGCAACTGCTAGAGTCCTGTGCTAATCAAATTGCTTTAGCGCTAGAAGTGGATAGATTGCAAGAACAAGCCAAAAAAGCTGAGCTACAAGCAGAAACCTCACGGGTCAGAGATAAGATGCTGGAAACTGTTTCCCATGATTTAGATGCGCCATTATCTACTCTATTGAAAGTCGCGAATAGCTTAATGACTATGGGCAATAGACTGGATGCACTTAAAATCGAAGAATTAGCGAAAGGAATTTACTCTGAACTTGATGAGGTCAATCGCCTCATCCAAAAACAACCTAAAGACTAGACTTGAAATTGGTAGCGGGGGCAGGATTTGAACCTACGACCTTCGGGTTATGAGCCCGACGAGCTACCATGCTGCTCCACCCCGCAATCTCAAAGAACATATAGTTTAGCTAAGTTTAAGATTTTATACAAGCTAAAGTTATTTAAAACCACTTAAATGGAAAGCACGCTAGAAAAAAAAGGATGAAATGTGTTATTATTATGGCTTAAAATACATTATAAGCTTTTTATAAAATGACACAAGATGAATTGAATACGTGGATATCCACATTTAGTGATTCCCTATCGAAAGAAGTTGAGAGTATTTCTGATGATATTGATCTAAATTTAACCCCTAGCATTTTTGAATTGGTACACTGCGAGCTAAAAGCTGCATTTTTAAGCCATTTGCAAGGCGAAGGAAATTTAAGTACTAGCTTTCTGCAAAACCAGTACCAAGCCTGCCTAAAATCCGCATCTTTTTCTGATTTTTTTAAGCATTATTTAAGGGTTTCGTTAAGCTTGAACACTGATATGAATGACACTTCTAAGCATCCCCTAGCAGATTTTTTTTCAGAAAGAATGCAAGCAGAGAGTCGTGATTCACTAGATGGAAAGACTTCTAGTATGATTCCAGTATGGAGTAAAAAAATAGCTTTTAACTTATTGCTCAAAATGAGTTTAGAAACAGCAATCTTGGAATTTCTGTCCCATACCAAAGATTTTGAATTCATATTTGCTGATGATAAATTAAATAATACATTCCGAACACAGGTTTCCCCCAAGCTAGCCCCTCTAACGAGAATACTAGCCCCTTACACTCAAATAACCCTTGCAGATGGCCTCCAAACTTTAGATTTGGCTAAGGCTAATGAGGGTAAAGGCCTGTATTTCAGCCAATTATTAATATTTGGGGCGGCAGGTTTGGTATTAGTATTAGGTCCTGGACTACTCCGCAACCAACGCATATTAGCTCAATTGAGCACAGAGCAGCTATTTTCTGTAACTCTAATAGGTATATTGGCAATAACTGCAATATTTGGAGTTTTTACCGGCATTTATTACTTGAGCCAATTTATAGCCAGTAAGGCAGATATAAGTAGTCGCGAAAGGAATACCATAAGCCTAACAGATTTTCAAACACCCAATGCAATTGAATTTGATCAGAAAATTGCAAATGCCATAAATCAACATCCTAAGACTGCCAATGGATTTTTAGCCATGATAAATAATAAAGCTAAACCAGGGCCTTCCCAACCACCAAAGTCCAAGTCACAAAAACTCGCTTAGATTGAACAGCACTAAATTGCGTCAAATTAGGGTAACGGCGTACTAAATTAATTGGTTACCGACAAAAGCTTGCGGTCAATAGCAAATTATGGTATTTTATCCAACCTTATGGTGGCCAAACGGGCTTAAATTGGCTGAAATTAACTGATTTATTATGGAATTATTATGTCTCGATTCACAGGTGCACGTTTAAAAGTACTCCGTAGCTTACAAACCGACTTACCCGGTTTAACACGCAAAACCCCAAGTCAGCGTAAAAACCCCGCTGGGCAGCATGGCGCTACCCGTAAAGGCCGTACCAGTACTGATTATGGTATCCGCTTACTAGAAAAACAAAAAGTTCGCTTTAACTATGGCGTGACTGAGAAACAAATGCGCGGTTATGTACGTGCATCCTCACGTGCTAAAGGTGACTCAGGTAAAGAACTATTGATATTGCTTGAATCGCGTTTAGACAACGTGGTATTTCGCGCTGGTTTCGCTCCAACATTGCCTGCAGCGCGTCAATTAGTATCGCACAAGCATATTTTGGTCAATGGCAAAAATGTAAATATCCCCCGTTTTAATGTTGTAGCTGGCGACGTTATTAGTGTTAAAGCAGCTAGTCGTGAAGTGCCTTTGGTAAAAGAATCCACTGAAAACCCTTCGCTGACTATTCCTAACTACCTAACCGTCGATACAAAAGACTTTTCTGCAACTATGACACAGCGTCCTCAAGCGGATGATGTTCCATTACAAGTTGAAGTTAACCTGATTGTTGAGTACTACTCACGCGTTGGGGTGTAATCAATAAGTTTAAGAAGAACGTTGCTCTTTTACCAAAGAGCAACGTTCTTCATATTAAGAATAGTCGTAACTACTCACCACCACTACCAATAAACTCGGAGAAAAGCTAGTTACGAATAGTCTATCTCTACCCTTCCCTCATCAACTCTTACCGGAAATACTCGTAAACCTTCGTACGCAGGAGGCGCTAAAACCTCGCCTGTACGCAAACAAAAACGCGCACCATGTAAAGGGCAAATAATCTCATTTCCTTCGGTAGGCGCCTCATCTAACTCGAACATCGAATGAGTGCACATGCTCTCGAAGGCATAAAACTCCCCTTCTATTTTCCATACCGCAATATGCAGATTATCCATATCAATAAACTGGCGGGGGATTTCGTCAAAGCTTTCTACTGTTGAAACCAGGATCCAATTTGACATAAGTTACTCTGTAATAATATTTAAAATTAATATTTCCCGCAGCTCGTTATAAAAGCCCTAACTGCAACTGAGCTTCTTCAGACATCCTCGAGCGATCCCAAGGAGGATCAAATACCAACTGCACATCCACCTCAGTTACATTAGGTACTTGCGCCACTTTAGTTTGCACATCAGCCACTAATACTGGGCCCATACCGCATCCAGGTGCGGTAAGTGTCATATCAATTTCAACTCGATTATGTTGGTTATCAACTTCAATTACGTCACAGCGGTAAATTAAGCCTAAATCTACAATGTTCACTGGAATTTCCGGATCAAAACAAGTACGCAACTGATCCAGTACCATACCTTGATCGACAGGACCCTCTGCTATTTGATTAGTAAAACTTACTCCATGAGTGGGAGCCGCATCGGCGTTATCTAATCCTAAAGCATCAGCATCTTTACCTTCAACTCGAGCTAAGTTACCGCCGATTTGCACCGTGAATGCGCCGCCCAAAGCTTGGGTGACTAATACAGGTTCTCCCGCACGTAAAGTCACCGGTGTTGCTGATGGAATCAGTAACGCATCTACGTCTCGAGTTATGTTGATCCATTCATGTTTAAGCATTTACGTTATTTACCTCTCAATACTTTTAACGTTTTCTGTAAAGCCTGAATAAAAATATCGATTTCTTCGCGGGTATTATACATAGCCAACGAGGCCCGTGCAGAGGCTGCGATTCCTAGTGCTTGGTGTAAAGGCATTGTACAGTGATGACCTACCCGGATAGCCACACCGGATAAATCTAACAAAGTACTAATGTCATGTGGTGGCGCACCTTCCGCGATAAAAGTAACAATAGGCGACTTGTTTGCCGCAGTACCAATAATTTGTACATCGGTATTTTGCAATATCTGTGAAGTGATATATTCCCGTAACTGTTGCTCATAATATCCGATATTGTCTAAGCCAATTTGCAGTAAATATTTGATCGCTGCATTTAAACCTATCACCCCTTCTATATTGGGTGTCCCCGCTTCAAATTTAAAAGGTAAATCATTATATTCTGTAAAAGCAAAAGTTACCGTACGGATCATTTCACCGCCAGTTTGATAGGGAATCATTTGCTCTAGCAGAGTACTTTTACCATACAAAATTCCAATTCCACAGGGCGCATAAAGTTTATGGCCTGAAAAGAGATAAAAGTCACAATCCAGCGCCTGTACATCAATGGGCAGATGCGCAACTGCTTGTGCACCATCGATCAAAATTGCTGCAGGAGTAAGTTGGCGAATTTCAGCTATCATATCAGCTACAGGATTGATAGTACCTAACACATTGGAAATATGTGGAAAAGCAACAAGTTTGGTGCGCTCAGACAATAATCGAGTAAAGGCTTCCCGATCAATTTCCCCAGAGCCTGTTAATGGGACAACCTGTAATTCACATCCATTACGCTCACATACAACTTGCCAAGGCACAATATTGGCATGGTGTTCCATCGTGGTAATTAAAATTTCATCACCCTTTTTTAGAAAAGGGATGGCGTAACTCTGAGCAACTAAATTGATTCCCTCAGTGGTTCCTTTGGTAAAAATAACTTCATGCTCATGCTCAGCGTTAATGAAACGAGTAATATTCGTGCGACTCTGCTCAAATGCTTGAGTGGCCCTATCACTTAGGGTATGTATCGCGCGATGCACATTGGCATTGCTAGTTTTATAATGCTGATTAATGGCTTCGATAACGGCTTGTGGCTTCTGAGTGGTTGCAGCATTATCAAAATAAACTAATGGATGGCCATTGACTTGCTGATGCAGGCCGGGAAAATCTTGGCGAATTTTTTCGACTGGAAAATTATTAGACATAGGTAAATTTCTCATTTTTTTTCCGCATGCTTGTGACCCGCGGTATGACAGCATTTATCACAACTGCTCTAACCACTCCATCTCTGGAAAATAGCCAAATATTTGATGTTGCAACTTTTGTTGCAAATTATTATCGCTCACTTTGTGCAAAATCTCTGTAGTAAATGCATATAATAATAAACTTTTAGCTTGCTCCAATGATAAACCACGAGCACGCAAGTAAAACAATGCTTGTGAATCTAACTGCCCAACGGTAGCACCGTGTGTGCATTGAACGAGATCATCATTATAGATCTGCAATTCAGGCTTAGTATCAATTTCGGCCATGGGGGATAATAATAAATTATTGTTAGTTTGTTTCACATTGGATTTATGTACATTGGCTTTTACAATAATCCTACCATTAAAAACCCCTCTGGCATTTTCGGTTAAAATACCGCGGTATAATTCCCGACTTTGGCAATGCGAAGCCGCATGATCGATCAACGTATATTGATCCATATGCTGGGAACGTTGGGCTAAAAACAAACCATATAATTCGGTCTTGCTGTGTTCACCGGCAAATACCGAATGAATTTCATTGCGCGCAATATTGGCACCATAAGAAAGCATGATGCTTTTAAAGTGTGAGCTTTGTTGTTGCGTAACAAACAACTGGCCGATATGGTCAGTTTGTTTAGCTTCAGTTTGTAATTTGATATGCTCAACCATAGCATTTGCGTGGATATCGATTTGAGTCACACTATTAGTCAGGCTGCGTGTGGTCTGCGCGCCAGCATAATGCTCAATAATAGTGGCTTGGCTATTCTCGGCACATACAATAATCGTGCGCGGTTGCACTAATGTGGTTTCTGCTTGCGCTGTGGTGTAATAGACAATTTCAATAATTCCTGCATTTTGTGCGGGGAGAATTTCCAGTACAGCACCATCAATAGCTAGACTGGCATTTAATGCAGGAAATGCAGAGGTAGGATCCGTAGTGGATTTTTCTAAAAATTTTTTCAATAGTTCAGGTTGTTGTTGTACCGCAATATTAAATGAGTTAAATTTAATTTCACGGTTTATTTTAGAAAGGGTTTGGCTAAATATACCATCTATAAAAACTAATCGCATGCTTTCCGAAAAAATAGGCAATTTTTCAATTGACTCTTGATGATTAACTTGCTCTAACAGTAAATAATTTTGGCTATTGATGCGATGTAAATTAGTGTACTTCCATGCTTCAGAACGAACCGTAGGGATACCTTGTTGCGCAAAATCTGCAAAAGCTTGATCACGCAAGGTATGTAGCCAGGCTTGGTTTTGTCCAGGAAGATTAGCTGCATATGTAGAGTAAAGATTTTGTAGCTGTACTTGCATTTAAAATTTTCTCATTTAATTTTTCATATAATATTCATGTTATCAGACAGCAAAATGACCGTGGTGTTTTGCAACGACTTAGGCTTAAATCCTTGGATTAAACCATTGCCCCATACCCTTCAGTTTCCACTTCCAGCGCTAATTCTTTGCCGCCAGATTTCACAATCTTTCCTTGCGATAAAATATGCACGAAATCAGGAACAATATAATTGAGCAAACGTTGATAATGGGTAATCACCAAAAAGCCGCGTTGAGTATCGCGCAGAGAATTCACACTTTTTGCTACATTTTGTAAAGAGTCTACATCCAAACCAGAATCGATTTCATCTAATATAGCCAAATGCGGTTGTAACATTAGCATCTGCACCATATCATTCCGCTTCTTTTCTCCGCCGGAAAATCCCTCATTCACTGAACGATATAAAAAGTCTGCATCAAGGCCAATTTCTGCCATTTTTTGTTTAGCTTGACTCAAAAGCTTTACGGCATCCAACTCTTCCATGCCTTGTGCTTTACGTACCGCATTCAGTGAGGCTTTCAAGAAGTTAATATTACTCACCCCAGGAATTTCCACCGGATACTGAAACGCCAAAAAAATTCCTGATTGGGCTCGTTTCTCAATATCCATACTTAGCAAATCTTGTCCTTGATAAATAATCTGGCCGCCCGTCACCTGATAATCTTCGCGCCCGGCTAATACATTAGCGAGAGTACTTTTACCAGAACCATTAGGGCCCATTAAAGCATGGACTTCCCCTTGATTAATCTCTAAATTCAACCCATTTAAAATGGGTTTCTTATTAACTTCTACCGATAAATTTTTAATAGATAATAACATTAGCCTACTGCCCCCTCTAAACTGACCTCAAGTAATTTCTGTGCTTCCATGGCAAACTCCATGGGTAATTCACGAAACACCGCTTTGCAAAAACCATTTACGATCATCGACACCGCATTTTCGGTATCGATTCCACGTTGCTGACAATAAAATAATTGATCTTCACCAATTTTAGTGGTTGCCGCTTCATGCCCTACCTGTGCAGTGGGATTTTTCACTTCAATATAGGGAAAAGTATGGGCGCCGCAAGTATCACCAATTAATAAAGAATCGCACTGAGTAAAGTTTTTAGCATTCTCAGCGGATTTTAAGATCTTCACCAAGCCACGATAACTATTCTGGCCATGTCCTGCTGATATGCCTTTTGAAATAATCGTACTACTGGTGTTTTTGCCGATATGAATCATTTTGGTGCCGGTATCTGCTTGCTGATAATTATTGGTAAGCGCTACAGAATAAAATTCACCCACACTATTATCGCCAGTTAATAATACACTAGGATATTTCCAGGTAATAGCTGAGCCGGTTTCTAATTGTGTCCACGAAATTTTCGCATTTTGTCCACGACAATCACCACGCTTAGTCACAAAATTAAAAATTCCTCCTAGGCCATTTTTATCTCCCGGATACCAATTTTGCACAGTTGAGTATTTAATCTGTGCATTATCGAGTGCAACTAGCTCAACCACTGCGGCATGCAATTGATTTTCATCGCGCATGGGAGCCGTGCAGCCTTCTAAATAGCTCACATAGCTACCTTCATCCGCAATAATTAATGTTCGCTCGAATTGCCCAGTATTTGCGGCATTAATTCGGAAATAAGTCGATAGCTCCATAGGACAACGCACACCTTTAGGTACATAGCAGAAAGAACCATCGCTAAATACAGCCGCATTCAGTGCCGCATAAAAGTTATCCGTCTGCGGAACCACCGAGCCTAAGTATTTTTGGATCAGTTCTGGATATTTTTGTACCGCTTCGGAGAATGAGCAAAAAATAACTCCCGCTTCGGCTAACTTTTCTTTAAAGGTGGTAGCAATTGATACACTATCAAATACCGCATCTATGGCAACCCCAGCCAGCAATTCTTGCTCGCGCAGAGGAATCCCGAGTTTTTCATAAGTGCGCAGTAATTCAGGATCCACTTCATCCAAACTTTTAGGACGATCTTGGTTAGCTCTAGGCGCTGAATAGTAAACGACTTTTTGATAATCGATGGGTTGGTATGATACATGCGCCCAATGAGGTTCTTGCATAGTCAGCCAATGACGATAGGCTTTTAGGCGCCACTCCAGCATAAATTCAGGCTCATTCTTCTTGGCTGAAATAGCGCGAATAATATCTTCGTTAAGACCCGCGGGCAAGGCATCGGTTTCAATATCAGTAACGAATCCGTGCTGATATTCGCGTTTAGTAAAAAGATCTGTTTGTGCATCTGTCATACTGCTTCACCTACCATTTCTGAAAGCCAGACATCATTCAATGTCTGTAAAATTACTTTATTAATACGCTGCCAATGTGGACGAACTTGGCAAATATGTTCCTGTTCACATATACCATGCTGCAAATTACACTGCGTCATGGCGATCGGCCCTTCTAAGGCCTCAATAATTTGTGCCAAAGAGATCTGCTCGGCCGGAAATGCGAGCTGGTAACCGCCTTCTGCACCTAAATGAGATATCACCAACCGTTGCTGCTGCAAAACCTTAAGCAATTTGCTCACCGTAGGTAGATGAATACCTGTGTTTTTTGCCAGTTCCGCAGCACTGAGACGCTCAGAATAGTTTGCGGCTAGTTCACTTAAAATAACAATGGCATAATCGGTCAATTTGGTAATACGTAGCATAAACACATGTGGGAAGTTAATTAGACGCTATTATAGTACTGAATTAGTCCTAGATGCAATTGGAATGATGTGATAAGCAACAGTTCTCATTTTAACCTAGAAAAAGCAGTCAAGTTAAGCGAGTTATCGGGAGGTAAACTACTAGCGCATTCAAGATATTAATCGCCCTTGCTCCAAACCTATCTGTTAACATCTATAATTATATGGTTGCACCATCATTAAACCTAATTTCCGCACCTATTTCACCGGAGTGTCTGGCAATAAGCCAGCAAGCACTTAGCGTGATTTTGAATAAAATGTATACGACCGATGCCAACAGTGCAGTTACGAGTACAATCGACACTATTACAGTGCAGCTACATAATCTAATTATGCAAAGAATACAGGCAGGAAGTGCAACCCCATCTAATTTATCGGCATGTATAACTGCTTGCCAAATATTAGTTGCAATTTGGCACTCATTGTCTCCTGATACCGGTAGCCGCATTGCAGCTGATTTGTTAGCAATCACCATTCATGATAATGCTTACTTGCACAATCCAGTAGCGTATGAGACGTTGCTAGCGATTAGCTCTATTTTTCCTACTAATGTGTGTGAAGACATTGCAAATTTAATGTTAAAAGAAATTCATCCGACACCAAGAGAAGAAGTAACACAACATTCAATACGTTTTACACCCTATGCTCGTTCCCATAACCATAGAGTTAATAGTCTCAGGCAAAATGCGCGCGTTCTGCACGCTTGTTTGATCTTAGAAAGAGTTATACCTCATGTTTCTTCTACAATGCGCATCAAAATTATTGAAAGTTTATTACTGCCTCTCAATTCTCAAGAGCTACAAAGAGAGGTATATAAATCTTTACTAGCAGCGCTTGCCAAACCATTAACTCCTCCTGATATTTATGTAAAAATTGCTCTGTCTTTATGCCCAAAGCTTATGGATAACATCCTTCCCGCAAATGATCATGTGTTAATTGTTGATGTGCTAGCAGCAATTTCCCCTTACTTAAATGTGCAAACCAATGCAGTTATTCACGATCAGGTTTTCTCCCTGGTAAAACAAGATTTGCCATGGACCAACGACATCTATTTGTCTTTGCAAACTCTTGCATTGAATTTACCCGAAATGCAACGTACAGCGATTGTTATTCAGTTATTGGCTTTGCTTGTGAATGAGTATACTTGCGCGCAAAACTACGCAAGCAAAGTCATCAGAAAAATAGTTGCTAGTTTACCTGAACCACAGCGTAAAGCCTTTGCCACAATCATGCTGCCCTGGCTAACTCCCTCTGTGGATCCTGTCG
>JBIOEC010000016.1:0-10132 GCA_044445645.1 Gammaproteobacteria bacterium
CTCCAGGTGTGGCCGAACCTGTACGGGAAATTGCACTGGATGAGCAAGCGGCTTATAAATATACTAATAAAGGGAATTTGGTTGCGGTGATCACGGATGGGACTGCTGTGCTAGGATTAGGTAACACGGGAGCCTTGGCTGGAAAACCGGTGATGGAAGGGAAAGCGGTGTTGTTCAAACGGTTTGCCGATATCGATGTATTTGATATCGAAGTGAATGCGTCTAGCCCAGAAAGCTTTATTGAGACTGTGGCGAATATTTCTCCTACTTTTGGTGGCATTAATCTGGAAGATATTAAGGCTCCAGAGTGCTTTGAAATTGAAAACGCTTTGATTGACCGCTTAGATATTCCCGTTTTTCATGATGACCAGCATGGTACTGCCATTATTGCGGCAGCTGGATTATTAAATGCTTTGGAATTACAAAAGAAAACGTTATCCAGCGCCCGAATCGTCTGTATAGGTGCGGGTGCTGCGGGAATTGCCACTATGCGTTTGCTCGTGCACTTGGGTGCGAGACGGGGCAACTTATTAATGGTAGATCGTCAAGGGGTAATTCATACCGGACGTAATGATCTGAATGCGTATAAGTTTGCTTTTGCTGTGGACACGCCTTGCCGTACCTTAGCCGATGCCATACAAAATGCAGATGTATTTATTGGGGTATCAGGCCCAAATGTGCTGACAGCAAATATGCTAGCCAGTATGGCGCCAAATCCAGTGATCTTTGCGCTGTCTAATCCTGATTCGGAAATTAAACCGGAGTTAGCTCATTCTGTGCGCAAAGATATTATCATGGCAACTGGGCGTAGTGATTATCCTAATCAAGTGAATAATGTTTTAGGTTTTCCCTATATTTTCCGTGGGGCGCTGGATGTCCGTGCGGCGAAAATTAACCAAGAAATGCAAATTGCTGCTGTGCATGCAATTAAAAATTTAACCCATGAACCCGTGCCGCCAGAAGTTTTAGCGGCATATAATCTTAAAGAGCTGCATTTAGGGACGGATTATATTATTCCTAAACCTTTAGATCCACGCTTAATTAATCGAGTGGCTCCTGCGGTTGCGCATGCTGCGGTAAAAACGGGTGTGGCGCGTGCAATGTATCCGGCGCATTATCCCATTGTGGAAGATCATCTAGAAAGGGAACATCAAAGAATCTTAGAAGAGGCATAAGAAATCTGATGAGTACGTTAAAAGTAGTCTTACATCCGCATCCTAGTTTGCGAGTGATTGCTGAACCCATTACAGCTGTGGATGCGGATATTCGTCAATTGGTTAATGATATGTGGGAGACCATGTATTTTGATCGTGGAGTGGGTTTGGCAGCCACGCAAGTGGATGTGCGTCAACGCTTATTCGTGGCTGATGTAAGCGAAAACGGGAATGAACCTCGTTGCTTTATTAATCCAGAAATTATTGAAAAAAGTGAAACGGATACTCTTGCAAATGAGGGTTGTTTGTCATTTCCGGAGATGTATTTGCCTATCACTCGCCCGGAGATTATTAAAGTAAAATTTTTAGATGAACACGGTGAAGAACGGATTCTAGAGGCGGACGGTTTATTAGCGCGTTGTATACAACATGAAACTGACCATTTAAACGGTGTGGTGTTTATCGATCATGTAACGCGCATGAAGCGTGAACGAGCTTTGAAAAAGTATTTTAAAGAATTAAATTTACATAAAGTGGTTTTTTAGAAATTATTGGCATACATTTTACATTTAAGGACATTCTATTTTGCGCATTATTTTTGCCGGAACACCCGTCTTCGCTGCCACTATTTTACAAGCACTCATTGATGGCTCTCATGAAGTCATTGCCGTGTATACTCAACCTGATAAACCGGCTGGACGCGGACAACTTTTACATGCAAGTGAAGTAAAGCAATTAGCCGAGACCTATGAGATACTGGTTTTCCAACCGTCATCATTAAAAACGCAAGAAGTACAAAATGAAATCGCAGCGTTTAATCCAGATATTATGGTAGTCGCTGTGTATGGAACCTTATTACCCCAGGCCGTTTTAGATATTCCCAAGTATGGTTGTTTAAATGTACACGCCTCGTTATTGCCGCGTTGGCGTGGTGCTGCACCAATATCTCGAGCCAATGCCGCGGGTGATGAACAAACTGGGATCACGATGATGCAAATGGTCGCTGGCTTAGACGCGGGACCCATGTGGGAAAAATTTCCATTAACTATCGCACCTACCGATACTCATGAAAGTTTAAGTCTACGTTTAGCTAAGTTGGCGGCAGAACAGATTAATAGCACGCTAGATAAAATAGTGGAAGGCCGTTTAACTGCTGAACCACAAGATGATACACAATCTTGTTATGCCGCTAAGCTTTCCAAAGAAGAAGGTCTAATTAACTGGCAATTGCCAGCTAATAGTATTGCTCGTAATATACGCGCGTTTAATCCATGGCCAGTTGCTTATACGCATCTACAAAACCAATTGTTGCGGGTGTGGAATGCAGAAGTGATCGATGGTACAGCGAATCCCGGCCAAATCGTGGCACTATCCCCCGCCGGCGTGGATATTGGTACCGGTGCTGGAATTTTACGTTTATTGGAGGTGCAATTGGCAGGTAAACGTCCGATCAGCACCGGAGAATTAGTTAAGACCAAGCATCCATTATTTAAAATGGGCGAAATTTGTAACTAATCATGAAACCAGAACTACACACCAAAGTCATTCTAACTCGAATTCTTAGCGACGTACTCGAAAAAAAACGTACGCTTACTAATGTATTGCCAGACTATCTGAAAAAAATAAAAGATCCACGAGATAAATCACTCGTACAGTTTTGTGCATATGAAATTTTTCGTGATTTTTTTCGGCTAGAAGGAATTATAAAAAAATTAGTCACTCAGCCATTAAAAAATAAACAAGCTTACTATTTATTATTAATTGGCATTTCGCAATTAACCACTACGCGCATGCCAGCCTATGCAGTGGTTAGCAGTACAGTAGATGCTGCAAAAAAATTAAAACTATTTTCTGTTTGTAACTTAATCAATGCGGTGCTGCGTGCATTTCAACGACAACAAGTTGAGATATTAGCCGAGCTTGAAACCAATCCTGTTACTCACTATGCGCATCCAGAATGGATGATTCTGAACTTGCAAACTGCATGGCCTACTCAATGGGAATCCATCTGTACAGAGAATAATCAGCATGCGCCGATGTGGTTGCGGATTAATCCACAAAAAATCACTCCGGCGGCATATCTAGAATTACTAAGTGAAAAAAATATGCCAATAGCGGCGATAGACGGTTCTGCGTGCTGCTTAGAGACACCCGTAGATGTTGAACTACTTCCAGGTTTTAATGAAGGCTGGGTTAGTGTGCAAGATAGAGCCGCACAAATGGCTGCGGAACTTTTAGATTTGCAGCCCCAACAGCGTGTATTAGACGCGTGTGCAGCACCCGGAGGAAAAACCGGACATATTTTAGAAAAACAACCTGATGTAGCAGAATTAGTCGCTATTGATGATGATCCTCTGCGCGTAATTAAAATTCGTGAGAATTTAACCCGCTTACAATTAACTGCCACAGTGCTAGTCGGTGATGCAGCAGAACCCAAGCTATGGTGGGATGGAAAATTATTTGATAGGATTTTATTAGATGCACCTTGTTCTGCAACTGGGGTCGTTCGGCGTCACCCTGATATTAAAGTTTTGCGTCAGCCTCAAGATATTGCAGAATTAGCTCATTTACAGTTGGCATTGCTTAAAGCATTATGGCCGTTGCTAAAACCCCAAGGCAAGTTGTTATATGCGACTTGCTCGATATTACCCCAAGAAAATCAGCGTGTGGTGACCCAGTTTTGCCAAGAACAGGCAGATGCCAGTCAGGTTTCCGGGCGGCAAATTTTTCCAGGGGAAGAGAAAATGGATGGATTTTTTTACGCGCTATTGGAAAAAAAAGCGGCGAGTTAAAGGTTTATTGACTAGAATAATGAAGTCTGCTGATTTTGTTTAGCCCTCAGCCCGCAAGGGAGAGGCGAACTCACAAAAATAAGGTTAAGAATTATGCATATTATTATCCTAGGCGCAGGACAAGTGGGTGGAAGTCTTGCTGAGCATCTGGTGCACGAAGACAATGATATCACCGTGATTGATACGGATGCTTCACGTCTAGAAACACTATTGAAAAAAATAGATATACGTACCGTGCATGGCCATGGCGCATATCCTAGCATGTTAAGAAATGCTGGTATCGAAACCGCTGAATTATTGATTGCCGTTACGAACAGTGATGAAACCAACATGTTGGCCTGCCAAATTGCTGAAGTCTTATTTCAAGTGCCCACTAAAATTGCCCGGGTCCGTAATGTAGAATATTTAAAAGAAGCACAATTATTCGGCAATGAAAAAATCGCCGTGGACGTCCTAATTAGTCCAGAACAACTGGTTACCAATTTCGTTAGCCACTTACTAGAATATCCTGGTGCGCTGCAAGTATTAGATTTTGCTGAGGGAAAAGTACAATTGGTTGCCGTAAAAGCCCGCTTAGGTGGTCCCTTAGTAGGCAATGCTATTTACAAAATTCGTGAGCATTTACCTTCCGTTGATATTCGCGTAGCGACTATTTATCGTCGCGGGCAAGCCTTGATGCCAGATGGAAACACGATAATTGAGGAAGACGATGAAGTATTTTTTGTAGCAGCCCGCAGTCATATTCGTACCACCATCAGAGAGTTGCGACGCATGGAGAATCCTTATCGACATGTTATTATTGCCGGTGGAGGTCACATTGGAAAAGGATTGGCGGAAACTTTAGAAAAACAATTTTTAATAAAAATTATCGAAAATAATGAGAAGACAGCAGCTAACCTAGCAGAACAGCTGGAAGAAGCCATAGTCTTACTCGGTGATGCCACTGACCGAGAACTGTTGATATCAGAAAACATTGAAGATGTAGATGTCTTCTGTGCTGTTACTAATGATGATAAAACTAATATTATGTCTGCTATTTTAGCTAAACGATTGGGGGCCAAGAAAGTCATGGCCTTGATCAACAATCCTACATTTGTGGATCTAATCGAGGGTGGCGAAATTGATATTGCTATTTCACCACAACAAGCGACAGTCAGCAGTTTGTTGCGCCACGTACGTCAAGGAAATGTGGCACAAGTTCATTCTTTACGCCGCCGCACAGCAGAAGCGATAGAGATCGTAGCGCGTGGCACACCAGAAACATCACGCGTAATTGGTCAACGTTTAGATAAAATAAAACTACCCTCAGGTGCTACGTTTGGCGCGCTAGTACGTAAAAGTAAAGTTATTATGGCGCATCACGATGTAGTGATTGAACCTGAAGATCATATTATTTTATTCGTTAGTGATAGTGAGCATATACGTGATATTGAAAAATTATTTCAGACCAGTTTTACATTGCTCTGATTATCCAGGAATTGCAAGGAATTACCATTATGCAATATGCAAGTAGTTTACGCATTGTAGGAATACTATTGGTGGTATTTAGCCTATTACATTTGCCACCTATGGCGGTATCGTTATGGTATAACGATCATGAATTTGCTGCTTTTGGTCAAGCCTTATGTTTAACGATGGCAACAGGTGTAAGTTTGTGGTTGCTATTTAATAATCAGCGACGAGAGCTGCGCGCGCGCGATGGATTTTTTGTGGTCACCTTAGTTTGGGTGGTACTGTGTTTATTTGGTACTTTACCTTTTGTTTTATCCTCACAAGTAGATATCAATTTTGTCGATGGGTTTTTTGAAACTGTCTCTGGATTAACCACCACTGGCGCTACGGTTTTAGTGGGTTTAGATGATTACCCTAAATCTATTTTGTACTACCGCGCACAACTACAATTGGTAGGTGGTATGGGAATTATCATTTTAGCAGTCGCGATCTTACCTATACTAGGTATCGGCGGGTTACAGTTATTTCGTGCCGAAGTGACTGGACCAATTAAGGATAATAAATTAACCCCAAGAATTAAAGAAACCGCGAAAGCATTGTGGATAGTCTATATAGGTTTAAATCTAGCCTGCATAATCAGCTACTGGTGGGCTGGAATGTCATTGTTTGATGCCATTTGTTTTGGTTTTAGCACTATTTCTACCGGAGGATATGCTCCCTATGATGCTAGCATGGGACATTATCCACAACCACGTTTTTTGCTGATTGCTTCTTTTTTTATGATCTTGGGTGGGATTAACTTTGCATTACACTTTATGGCATTGCGTAATTTAAATGTAAAAGCCTATTGGCAAGATGCAGAGGCCAGAACCTTTATCTTGGTTTTTATCGCGCTAGTAATTTTTTGTTGGTTGGTGCTCAGTCTTCTGCAAACAGATTTCAGTGTGTATGACAACTTTTTTCGCTCCCTATTTGCTGTTGCTTGTATTATTACTACCACAGGTTTTGCAATTGAAAACTTGAGTTATTGGCCTACTTTTCTCGCAATAATTGTATTGTTTGCCGGTGTTATTGGTGCATGTTCAGGTTCAACTTCTGGAGGCGTGAAGATTATTCGTGCTATGTTAATGGTACAGCAAGGTTCTCGAGAATTGCAAAAATCGATCCATCCTAGTGGGGTATTTCCCTTAAAGATCAATAAAAAAGTAATATCTCCAGCAGTCGCTGATGCCGTGTGGGGCTTTATTGCCATCTATATCATTATCTTTTTTCTTATTTTCTGTGCATTATTAGCCACAAATTTGGATATGGCTAGTGCTTTATCTGGAACGATGTCTAGTTTAGCTAATATAGGGCCAGGATTAAATATGTTGGGAGATAATTTTGCGCAAGCTGATGATGCAGCTAAATCTATCATGAGTTTTGCTATGCTAATTGGTCGTTTAGAAATCTTTACCGTGGTTATTTTATTTACCCCCGCTTTCTGGCGGAGATGATAACTCTTATTCCACAGTTACAGATTTTGCTAAATTACGTGGCTGATCTACATCTGTTCCTTTTAATACGGCTACATGATAGGCCAAGAGTTGCAAAGGCACGGCAAATAAAATTGGAACTGCAATACCCTCTATAGCGGGTAAAGCAATGATCGTAGCATTGGATAAATTTGAAAGCTGGTGGCTTTGCACTAGGCGCTCATCCGCGAAAATAATCAGCTGACCACCGCGAGCGGCAACTTCCTGTAAATTACTAATAACTTTTTCTGCGAGCTCGTCATAAGCCACAATAGCCACAATAGGCATATGGCGGTCTACTAGCGCTAACGGACCATGCTTAAGTTCTCCTGCGGGATAAGCTTCGGCATGTACATAAGAAATTTCTTTAAGCTTTAATGCGCCTTCTAAAGCGATAGGGTAGAGTATCCCGCGTCCTAAAAATAAGGCATTTTGTTTATCCGCAAATTTTTGGGCTAAATTTTTTATACTATTGTCTAATGCTAGGATCTCACTCAAACTCTCAGGTAACCCTTCGAGTTGATTAATAAACATTCCGCGTTGTTGTTCAGTCATTTGGTGACGCTGACCCAATAATAACATTAGCAATGCTAAAGCAACTAATTGAGTGGAAAAGGCTTTAGTTGACGCAACACCAATTTCTCTTCCTGCTTGGGTTAGCAACACAAGCTGTGCTTCACGTACAATGCTGCTTTCCGCTACATTGCAAATGGCTAAATAACCTTTGTAAGGTAAATCATGCGCGAGACGCAATGCGGATAAAGTATCTGCAGTTTCTCCTGATTGCGAAATAACGACGAATAAGGTGTTTTCAGATACCACAGGAGAGCGGTAGCGATATTCACTGGCTATTTCAACTTGGCATGGAATACGTACATAACGTTCGATCCAATAGCGTGCAACCAAAGCCGCATGATAGCTGGTTCCACAGGCGACAATTTGTACGGCTTGAATATTTTCCAATACTTTTTCAGAATGCGGTCCTAATAAGCCTGGTAACACTTGAGTTTGACCTAAACGACCGGCTAATGTTGCTGCAATAGCTTCGGACTGAGAAAATATTTCTTTAGCCATAAAATGCCGAAATTGTCCTTTATCTAAAGTATCTTGATTTGCGGTTAAAGTATGTTCAGAACGTTGTACCAGCTTACCTTCTTTATCATAGACTTGAATTTTTTCACAAGTCGCTTCCACAATATCGCCATCGGATAAATAAATAAAACGCTGCGTCACCGGTAAAAGTGCTAAGTAGTCGGAAGCAAAAAAGTTTTCGCCAAATCCTAATCCTGCAACCAGGGGAATTCGATAACGCACGGCCCAGATTCTATTGGGATCATTTTTAAAAATAATACCTAATGCATAAGCGCCTTTTAACTCGGCCACTGCCGCACGTATGGCCGCCAATGGGTCTTGATGCTGTGCATAATAGTAATGAATTAAGTGCGGGATGACTTCGGAATCGGTGTCGGAAGTAAACGGGTAACCTGCTTGGCGCAATTTATCACGCAATTCAACAAAATTTTCGATAATCCCATTATGTACTACAGCAATTTCATCCTGCGAGAAGTGTGGATGTGCGTTACGCTCGCTAGGAACACCATGCGTGGCCCATCGGGTCTGAGCAATTCCGCATTTTCCATGGATGGGTTTTTCTGCTAGTACATCTAATAGGCCTTGGACTTTGCCTTCTGCGCGTCTGCGCTGTAGTTGCTGATTTTCTAATAGAGCTAAACCTGCAGAATCATAACCACGATATTCTAAGCGTTGTAATCCGGCTACTAAAATAGCTTCTACATTTCTTTGTGCAATCGCGCCGACTATTCCACACATAATTCATCCTCTCAAATTTTATTTTACTCTGATTTCTTTGGTCGTCTACGAGCAAGTGTTCGTTGTTCACTTCGCGATAAGGTTAATTGACCCGCAGGAGCCTCTTTGGTAATCACCGAACCTGCTCCAATCACCGCGCTTTCCCCAATAGTGACGGGCGCAACTAAAGATGAATTAGCGCCAATAGACGCATGATCGCCAATATGCGTAGCGTGTTTATTGACTCCATCATAATTACAAGTGATAGTGCCTGCTCCAATATTCACTTCTTTACCGACTTGCGCATCACCCACATAGCTTAAATGATTTACTTTACTATGCGCTCCTAAATGAGTTTTTTTCAATTCTACAAAATTGCCAATTTTGGCATAGGGTTCCAATACGGTATCAGGTCGAATATGAGCGAATGGGCCAATCACACAATTATCTGCGATGTCGGCACCATCGATGACGCAATGACTTTTAATCGTGACGTTCTTTCCAATACGAGAATGAGTTAATACGGAATGTGGACCAATATAACTTCCAGTACCAATACTGACGTTTCCAGAAAAAATTACATTCACATCAATAGTTACATCGGTTTCGGTATTTAATTTTCCGCGTACATCTAATCGATTAGGATCAATGATGGTGGCACCATTGTTAGCTAATTGCGCTGCTATGCGTTTTTGTAAAATTCGTTCAGCTTGCGCCAACTGCTGACGATTATTAATGCCATGAATATCATCGGTATCTGTCACATTAATAGTGATAATCGGGACATTTTGCTGATGAGCTAGCGTTAATAATGGGGGTAAATAAAATTCTTGCTGCGTATTGTTATTATCTAGCTTGGGTAACAATTCATGTAATAAGGTATTTGGGATCACATAAATACCGGCATTAATTTCATCAATTAAACTTTGTTCCGGGTTCGCATCAGCATCTTCAACCACTTCTGCAAATTTTCCATGATTATCCCTAACTATACGGCCAAATCCTAGCGGCAAATCAACGATAGCCGTAAGCACACCAATGCCGTTGGTGGGTGTATGTTCAATAAGCTTCTCTAGAGTTTGTAGAGTGATAAGCGGAATATCACCATACAAAATTAGAGTCTGGCCATCGTTAGGTAAGTAAGGTAAGACCTGCGCGACAGCATGTCCGGTTCCTTGTTGGGTGGTTTGTAAAATCCATTGGCAACTCGTGCTAGCAAAAGTTTGCTGAATCTGTTCGGCTTGATGACCAATTACCGTAAATAAATGTCTAGGTGCCAGTGTTTGCACGGTATCGAATAAATGTGCTAACAACGGTTGGCCGGCTAGCAAATGTAAGACTTTAGGTAATTGCGAACGCATGCGCGTGCCTTTACCCGCCGCTAAAATGATAATATCTAAAGGTGTAGTAA
>JBIOEC010000017.1:0-9908 GCA_044445645.1 Gammaproteobacteria bacterium
GTATATTAGTAAGAGACAGCTCAGCTAGCCCAGAAGGGAGTAATAATAATGCACCTGCCCTAGGCACATTTGACTCCAACTGCAGGGAAACTCTGATGCTAATCTATGTAGTATAATAGCCTTGGTTTATTAACATGGACTTACCCAAAATGCTACCTGATATATTACCCCTCATCCGGCTTGCACTGGCTGAAGATATTGGTACTGGCGATATCAATGCGCAGCTAGTACCGGAAAACAGAATAGCCCAGGCGACGATTGTAACGCGTGAAGAAGGTGTGTTATGCGGGCAGCCATGGGTGAATGCCATATTTGCTGAGCTTGCCCCAGCGGTGCAGGTGACCTGGCATGTGGAGGAAGGAGTGGGAATACACGCTAATGAATTATTGTGTACTTTAGACGGGCCAGCGCGGGCTTTGTTAACGGGAGAGCGCACGGCCTTAAATTTTCTGCAAACGCTATGCGGTACTGCTACTATCACGCGTCAGTATGTGGAAAAATTAGCCGGTACTAAAGCGCAATTACTGGATACACGCAAAACGATTCCAGGATTACGTGTTGCACAAAAATATGCGGTTAAAATCGGTGGCGGAAAAAATCATCGGATGGGTTTATATGATGCGTTTTTAATTAAAGAAAATCACATCGCGGCCTGTGGGTCCATTACCTTAGCAGTAGGACGCGCGCGCGAAATTGCCGCAGATAAATTGTTAGAAGTGGAAGTCGAAAATTTGACTGAATTAGCGGAGGCCTTGCAAGCGCGGGTGGATGTCGTGTTGTGTGATAATTTTTCACTGGAATTATTGCAGCAAGCTGTACACTTAACCGCAGGTCAAGCTAAGCTGGAAGCATCCGGGAATATTACGTTGATCAATATCGCTGAGGTTGCTGCTACAGGCGTTGATTATATTTCTTTAGGCGCCCTGACTAAACATGTACACGCCTTGGATCTCTCTATGCGCTTGGTTATGTAAGTTCAGCTAAAGAATGAATATTATTTACTCTAACCATCCATACAATTGTGCAATTTCTAAAATAATTAACAGTGTTGATAACATAATAACGACACCTAATGTGGTTTTCCCGCCAAACACACGGAAATCACCCGGCTTAGCTAAATTCTTTTTATAGCGACCTGCCCACACCATCATCGGTGGCATTAATCCCAATAAAACGGCAACAAAAATACCCGCGTAGCGTAACGCTACTTCAAAACCTTTTTGAAAAAATAAGGCAAATAAAAGCGGTGGAATAAAAGTAATTAAGACAAAACCCAAATGCCTTGCTGCGTTATAGCCTTCCACTTTCGTAATATCATATAACAAACCCACCATGCTCCAACTCACCCCTAGAATAGATGTGATCAAGGCACAAAGCGAAAACATACCAACAGCCTGCCCCACCCAAGTTACATTCAATGCTACATTTAAACTATTACTCAAACCACCCACCGGTTCGCCGCCTTCGCGCAAGGCTAACAAACCATGTTCACCTTCCAGTGGAATACTACCAAGAATAGCGCCAGTCCAAATAATATATAAAATCAAAGGAATAATGCTACCAATAAAAATAGCAGCAGCTAAATGTTTAAAGTTACTACCAATATAAGAACGTATGCCAGGAATCACAAATTGATAAGCAAATGACAACACGACAATAATCCACGTTCCAGGCAAATAACGGGGATCACCTTGAGTGTAATGAAAAATATCAACATTCGGGGCAATAAATCCAATTAAAATCAAATAACTTAAGACTAAACCCGTCATTAAAATTCGATTGGTATAATCGACGGTACGTGTACCAAAAAAAACTATCGCGCCCATCACTAGCACCAATAAAGTAGCCAATAGAGAATGATGCGGCAACCATTGATCGAGCGCGACACTTAATAAACTAGCCGCGCCCGTAATATAAGCCGCATTAACCGAATATAACAATAATAAAAACATGGCTAAGGCGATGCCATAACCTGAAAATCCTAGGGTGGCACGTGTCATACTTAATAAATTAATACGATCGGAAAACCATAAATTGGCTTCTAGAACTAATAAACCACTGGCCAACATAAATAGCCATGCCAGCACAAAAACAGCTAACATAGGATAAAACCCACTGGTTGCCGTAACGATAGGCAACGCTAACATTCCTGCACCAACTGTAGTACCCGCGATTAGTAGGGCACCACCAATAATTTTGTTCCAGTTACTCATTATTATTTCTTCTTCTTTTATTCAGTGAATTCAACAAGTTAACATATAAGATGGTAAGTTCTCAGTAAGTTGAGGAATTGGTTTTCTAACCACAGCGTCATTCCCGATGCATATCATTCTCTACGAAGATGTTCCCTCTGATGGCTACGACTCCGTAGAAAGATTTTCTCATTGGGAATGACGCGGTGGTTAGAAAACCAATTCCTCAAGTTATTGAGAAGTTACATAGGATGTAACAAACAATATTTATGCTATACCTCCATTGGTAATTAAAATTGTTGTTCCAAAACATGAGAAAGCACAACGGGAAATAGCTAAAATACCCATCCGCTCTATATTCTAAGAGCAGATGGGCAAGCTTTTTAATGAAAACTAAAAATGATAAGCTATATTAGCAGTTGCAACAAATGCATCTAATCTATCAACATCGTATAGATGAACGTCTTCTTCAACAAGTTGCTCTGCATTAAAAGCATCTACTTGCATTTTACCTAAATAGAAATATGTGGCAGCAATACCAACAGTCCAACTTTCAGAAAGTGCGTAATTCATACCCACAGCGGCATTCCATACAAAATTACCGGTGCTTTTTCTATCTGAACTTTTAGTGATTTCTGTCGGGGGCAGCGTAGGATCAGCAGTATCAGGGATAGTTGCCGTATATTCAAGTTTAGCGCTATTGAATCCATATCCTGCACCAATCATGACAAATGGCATAAATTTCTCGTTCACAATAAAATCTAAATAACCATTTACCATTAATGTATTAGAAAACACGGTTGTTTCCGCACTTACATCAGAACCTGCTGGTATGATAGTCACAGGAGCCGATTCGACCAAATTCGCCCATTCAAATTTGCCATTACCAATGTAGTTATAAGCCAGTTCTAAACGAACAGGGGCTTCATCGAAAGTATAACCGATGGCAGCCATACCATTGGCTGTGCCTACAGTTTTATTGTCAGGTTGATTAACTAAAACGATATCAGCAGCAGGATCCACAACTTCTGTTACTTGCTTCCAATCACCTGCATTCATGCCACCGCCGCCGCCGCCGATCGCAATATAAATGTTGTTATCCGCTTCTTGGATCTCGGAACGACGAAACTCAGCAGAAGATGTGGTAGAAATTAAGGTAAGTAATATGGCGCTGGTAAGAGCCAATCCTTGGTGTTTTAACATGGGGGCTATCTCCTTTAGCTTTCCACAATCATAGAACAATTTATAAGCAGATGCAATCACAGGGCAAACGCACCTAAATTATCGACAGCGTCATTCCCGCTGAGAAAGACTTGCTACAAGGTCAAATCTCGCAGCGGGAATGACGTATTTTTTGAGTTTATTGGCAATAATTTTAGATGATCTTGCCCTGGATGCAATCATTGCAGGCAGTCAGGTAAAAGCTTTATAATAGACTTTATATGCCACCGTAGCTCAGCTGGTAGAGCAACGCATTCGTAATGCGTGGGTCGGGAGTTCGAATCTCTTCGGTGGCAATTACTATTTTCTCTTCTTTTTGAAAAATTCCCGAAGTAATTTGCCACATTCTTCTGCTAGGACATTACCCGTATATTCCAACCGATGATTCCAATGCGGCAGCTCCAGCGTATTAACCGCGCCGCCTAATGCCCCAGTTTTGGGATCAGGAGCGCCAAAGACCACATGCTTAACCCTGGCATGGATTAATGCGCCTACGCACATAGCGCACGGTTCTAGAGTGACATATAAGGTAGTATTGAGCAGGCGATAATTTTGGATGCGTTGACCAGCATCGCGCAGAGCCATAATTTCGGCGTGTGCGCTAGGATCGTGTAGGGAAATTACTTGGTTCCAGCCCTGACCAATGATTTCTCCTTCATGCACCAGTACAGCTCCTACCGGAACTTCATCTTGAGCCTCAGCGCGTTGTGCAAGTTGTAGGGCGGTTTGCATCCATTGGATCATATCACTCCCATTCAATTGTCGCAGGAGGTTTGCTTGAAATATCATAGGTCACGCGGGAGACTTGTTGTACTTCGTTAATAATCCGGTTCGACACCACGCCCAATAATTCATGCGGTAACATGGCCCATTCTGCAGTCATAAAATCGGTGGTACGCACTGCGCGTAAAGCAATTACATATTCATATTGGCGCGCGTCACCCATCACGGCTACCGATTTCACCGGCAAAAATACAGCAAAGGCTTGGGCCACTTGCTCATACCAACCAAACTTGCGCAGTTCCTCAATAAAAATAGCATCGGCTTGCTGTACGATCGTAATATATTCCCGCTGTACCGCACCCAAAATGCGCACTGCCAAACCAGGACCTGGAAAGGGATGACGAAAAACCAATTCGCGCGGCAATCCTAAGGCTAAACCGATCTGGCGTACCTCATCTTTAAATAATTCACGCACCGGTTCCAATAATTTTAAATTCATGCGTTCTGGCAAACCACCTACATTATGATGGGATTTGATCACCTGCTGCGTACCTAAACCCACAGCCGCCGATTCAATCACATCTGAATAAATCGTGCCTTGCACTAACCAGCGAATGTCTTTTAACTCTTTGGCTTGTTGCTCAAATACATCAATAAAACACTTACCAATAATTTTACGTTTCTGCTCAGGATCATTTTCACCTTCTAAAGCAGTTAAAAAGTAATCTGCAGCATCCGCGGCAATGATCTTCACGCCTAACTGTTCACGCATCACTTTTAAAACTTGTTCCGGTTCATTTAAGCGTGACAAACCGGTATCCACAAATACGCAAGTCAATTGTTCACCAATGGCACGCTGCAATAAAGTCGCCACTACAGTTGAGTCCACACCACCAGATAAAGCTAAAATAACCCGATCATTTCCCACTTGTTCACGTACATGGTTAATGCATTGTTCAATAATGTGTTCCGGTGTCCAAGTTGCTGCGCACTTACAAATATCAGATACAAATGCTTGGATAATTGATTTACCTGCGGGCGTATGCGTCACTTCAGCATGAAATTGGATTCCATAAAAACGCCGTTTTTCATCTGCCATCACAGAAATCGGTGCATTATGCGTGGAACCAATATGCGTAAATCCTGCGGGTAATTGGCTGACTCGATCGCCATGACTCATCCATACAGGAATAGTTGTCATATCTTTTACATGCGTAAATAGAGGTGAGGATTGCAGAACATTTAATTCAGCAAAACCATATTCACGATGATCGGCTGTCTCTACTTGCCCACCTAATTGCATAGCCATGGTTTGCATACCATAGCAAATACCTAACACTGGACAGCCAAACGAAAATACAATTTCTGGTGCAACAGGACTCTCAACTACCGTTACGGATTTAGGACTTCCTGATAAAATAATTCCTTGTGGATCGAAGGTCTTAATCGAATCTTCGGTGCAATAGTAAGGAAAAATTTCACAATACACGCCTAATTCACGTACACGTCTAGCAATCAGCTGGGTGTACTGAGATCCAAAATCGATAATTAAAATGCGGGGATGTGGAAGATGACTCATAAATTACTCACTCCGATAATTAGGCGCCTCTTTAGTAATCGTCACATCATGCACATGACTCTCACGTACGCCGGCTTGCGTAATACGCACAAATTGTGGTTTAGTCCGCATTTCCTCGATATCTACACATCCGGTATAACCCATGCTGGAGCGTAATCCACCCAACAGCTGGTGAATAATCGCAACTACCGAACCTTTATAAGGCACCCGGCCTTCAATACCTTCAGGGACTAGCTTCTCAGCACCACTGGCCGCATCTTGGAAATAACGATCGCTAGAACCATGTAATTGCGCCATAGCACCAATCGAGCCCATACCGCGATAGCTCTTATACGAACGCCCTTGAAATAATTCCACTTCGCCAGGCGACTCATCTGTACCTGCAAATAAACTACCCATCATCACAGCATGCGCACCCGAAGCAATAGCTTTAGCAAAATCCCCTGAATAACGAATACCACCATCGGCAATGACTGGCACATCAAGATGCGCCAAGGCCTGTGCCACATTGGCAATAGCTGTCACTTGTGGAACACCTACCCCTGCAATAATGCGCGTCGTACAAATAGAGCCAGGACCAATTCCTACTTTCACAGCATCTGCTCCTGCTTCAACTAACGCTATGGCTGCATCAGCAGTTGCAATATTGCCTGCAATCACTTGTATCTCAGGGTAATGTTGTTTTACCCAACGTACGGTATCCAAAACACCTTTAGAATGACCATGCGCAGTATCAACAACGACTAGATCAATTTCAGCATCTGCCAGCATGCCGATACGTTCACGTCCCAGCGCGCTGGTACCTACTGCGGCACCTACTTGTAAACGGCCACTACTATCTTTGCTGGCTAGAGGTTTATCTTTAGCTTTTTGCATATCTTTCACAGTCACTAGACCGCGTAAATGAAATTGATCGTTCACAATTAATATTTTTTCAATGCGATATTGTTGGAGCTTATCGATAACTTCCTGGCGTTCCGCGCCTTCTTTCACCGTCACTAAACGATCTTTAGGCGTCATCACTTTAGCAACTGCTTGATTTAAATCAGTGATAAAACGCACATCACGATGAGTAACAATCCCCACTAAATCTTCACCGTCAACGACTGGAACACCGGAAATATTATGTAAGCGGGTTAATTCCAATAATTCTTTGATACTCGTGCTAGGCGAAACAGTAATAGGTTCTTGCACTACGCCACTTTCAAATTTTTTCACCATTTTTACTTGTAACGCTTGGGCTTCTGGAGCTAAGTTTTTATGGATGATACCTATCCCACCTTCTTGCGCTAAAGCGATCGCTAAGCGAGCTTCGGTCACGGTATCCATCGCAGCGGAAATCAGTGGAATGTTTAAATGAATATGGCGGGTTAATCGCGTGCGTAGCTGTACTTGGATGGGTAGAACGGTAGAATACGCAGGCACTAAAAGAACATCATCGAAGGTTAGGCCCTGCTCAGATGATAGCCGGCCTGGTGACATGCTCCCTGGTAATATACTCATAGGCAGTCTCCTGGGATTGGTAAAACCCGCAAGTATAACATACATTTTAAGATATTATAAGGGAACTCGTTTTGTTGTACAGCAATTAAACAAAAACCCTCATTTTGACTGTTTTTTACACAATTTTGGTGAATAAAAAAGCGAATTGTTTGTTATTCCCGATTAATGTGTTAGAGTTACTAGAGTGAGTAGATAAAAATTTGTCCACGGATATGGACTAACTTTTACCAGTTACGCATCGGCTGAAATCATAAAGCCCAGCAAACTAAGGAGAAAAACATGGATTGTTTATCAACTCGTCATGCTGCAAAGCTTGGCAAAAAAACCCCTATTAATACCCCGTTTTTTAACCCTCAACCTGATCTCATGAACGGCTTGTTAAACCGTCTCGCTGAATTAGAACAGCGGATGTTGCTACAACGTTATGAAATACATGTGCTCGAAGCAGAAATGGAAGTGCTACGCAGCCAACCCGGGATGGTGGGATAAATATAGTATTTCTCGCTTGGCATACCGCGATTTGTACATAATTAATTGGCATACCGCGGCTTGCCAAGATCCTCTTACGCGCAACATAACAAATAAGTTAAAGCGTAACCTCTCGATACGTGGAGAAATTCGTTTTCCAACTCCGTCGTCATTCCCGATGAGAAAAGCTCTATAAATCTAAAGATCTCGCAGAGGGAATCTAGCACGAATGGTTCTAAGTAAGATCGGTACTGGATTCCCTCTATGAGATATAGCCCTAGTTGAAAAATCAATTCATCGGGAATGACGACGGAGTTGGAAAACGAATTTCTCCACGTATCGAGAGGTTACATTAAAGCGCAATAACCATAAACTCACCTCTCTAGTACATAAGTACCTGGAGCATTACACAAAACTGGGAAACCTTTTTCCTTACTCCCTATTTTGGGTACAGAAACCTTCTGATCAGAATTAGCTATCAACCACTTATGCCACTCAGGCCACCATGATCCCTCATAGTGTTTAGCTTGCTCTTGCCAAACCTCAGCGGTCACATGTTTGTCTTCTTTTTTATGCGTCTGCATTTGAAAACTACGATTAGGATGCCCAGGCTCACTCACCACGCCAGCATTATGCCCGCCATTTGTTAAGACAAAAGTTACCTCGGTATCAGTAAAAAAGTGAATTTTATACACCGACTTCCAGGGTGCTACGTGATCGGTTACCGTGCTTACTACAAACAGAGGCGTTTTAATATCTAGCAACGCAACATTTTTACCCGCAATAGCAAAACGATCTTCCACCAAATCATTATTTAAAAATAAACTCCGCAAATACTGCGAGTGCATTTTAAAAGGCAAGCGGGTAGTATCTGCATCCCAAGCCATTAAATCACTCATAGGTTCACGATCACCTAGCAAATACGTGCGCACTAAACTCGACCAAATCAAATCAACCGAACGCAACATACTAAACGCACCGCCCATTTGTGCACCATCGAGATAACCTTTTTCCCATATAATATCTTCTAGATAATTAATCTGGCTCTCATCTACAAATAGCAAAATTTCTCCCGCTTCTTGGAAATCCACTTGTGCGGCAAATAACGTAATAGTTTTTAGTCGATCATCCGCACGACCCGCCATCGCTGCAGCAGCCATTGTTAATAATGTGCCACCGATGCAATAGCCAACAGTATGCACTTTTTGTTTGGGAATAATCGCATTAATAGCCGTCAATGCGTCCATAATTCCAAAATTCACATAATCTTCTAAATTCAGATCACGATCGTCTGCTGTTGGATTTTTCCATGAGATCATAAATACGGTGTGACCTTGCTCTACTAAATATTTAACCATAGAATTATGCGGCGATAGATCCAAAATATAATATTTCATGATCCAAGCAGGAACAATTAATACTGGCTCGCCCCATACTTTAGCCGTTGTGGGTTCATATTGAATTAACTCGATTAATCGATTGCGGTAAATCACTTTACCCGGTGTTATCGCCACATCTTTCCCCACCTGAAAAGCTTCTGCGCCTACAGGCAGCAATCCTGTTTGTCGACGATAAATATCTTCCAGTAAATTATAAAACCCGCGTACAAAATTATACCCACTCTCTCGTATGGTAGTGGATGCAATTTCCGGATTAGTCCAAGGGAAATTAGACGGAGCAAAAACATCTAAAAACTGGCGACCAAAAAAATCTACAATATATTCATGGTGCGGAGATACCCCAGGCACACCATGCGCGGCTTCACCCCACAACTGTTCCCATAACATAAATGCCTGGGAATAAAACTTATAAGGAATATCATTCCATCCTTCACTGATAAAACGATGATCACCTTGCCGGCACTCAATACATGGCTCACAGGCATTCTCATTATTAAAACGCTGCAGATACAACATGTAACGCATCAGTTTTTCATACGCTTTTTGCCGAATATCTTGACGCTTCCCAGGATAGATCATCAAGTGAGTAAACCAATCTGCCCAAGCCATCCTCAATGCCGCAGGAGAAAACCATCCCATAAATTGGCTTGCCCGCGCATGCAACTCTCGATCCAAGTCTCTACCTTCATAAGTTTCTGCAGGTTGAGGTTGTATGGGGCAGACCGGCGGTGTTCGATCTTTGGGAGTTTTGTTAGAGTTCTTCATGATATTCCTTTTCCATATAGAAATGCGCGCAACTCTTGTATTATAGACGGTATCAAC
>JBIOEC010000018.1:0-9865 GCA_044445645.1 Gammaproteobacteria bacterium
AATACCACGAGCCTTTTCTTCAGGAGCCTTGTCAATTTGATCGTAATCCTTAAATTCCCCTCCATAGGTCTCTGCCATGATCTTGGTGATCGCAGCTGTCAACGTGGTTTTTCCATGGTCAACGTGGCCAATTGTTCCAACGTTAATATGTGGCTTTAATCGCTTAAAAGTTTCTTTAGACACGGTTCGTCTCCTAATTTAATTTATATTCTTTACCTAGATAGCAACCTAGGAATGAATATTACTGCCCTTTACTAATAACTGCCTCAGCAATACTGCTAGGCGCCTCTTTATAACTGCTAAATTCCATCGTGTAGGTAGCACGACCTTGTGTTTGTGAGCGTAAATCTGTCGCATAACCAAACATTTCAGATAAAGGCACTTCAGCACGAATCACTTTACCTGAAGGGCTATCTTCCATACCTTGTACTAAACCGCGACGTCGATTAAGATCACCCATTACATCACCCATATAATCTTCTGGAGTGACAACTTCTACTTTCATAATTGGCTCTAGTAGTACAGGAGAAGCTTTTTTGGCGCCTTCTTTGAAACACATCGAACCTGCAATCTTGAATGCCATTTCGCTAGAGTCTACATCATGATAAGAACCATCAAACAAAGTTACTTTCACATCTACGACTGGATATCCTGCTAGCACACCATTGTCTAGTTGTTCTTTAATTCCCTTATCAACTGCAGGGATATATTCTTTAGGAATAGTGCCACCGACAATAGCATTAACAAATTCATAGCCAATGCCCACTTCACTAGGCTCAATCTTCAACCAAACGTGACCATATTGACCACGTCCACCACTTTGACGTATATATTTACCTTCTTGCTCAACTGCCTTACGGATGGTTTCACGATAAGCTACTTGTGGTTTTCCTACGTTCGCTTCTACGCTAAATTCACGTTTCATGCGGTCAACAATAATTTCTAAATGCAACTCACCCATACCGGAAATGATAGTTTGACCGGTTTCTTCGTCGGTATGTACACGGAAAGAAGGATCTTCAGCTGCTAGTTTGCTCAGAGCGATACCCATTTTTTCTTGGTCTACTTTCGTCTTCGGTTCTACGGCAACTGAAATAACAGGTTCAGGAAACTCCATACGCTCAAGAATTATAATTTTTTCAAGATCTGATAAAGTATCACCCGTGGTGGTATTTTTTAATCCCACTGCTGCAGCAATATCACCTGCGCGTACTTCTTTAATTTCTTCGCGGGTATTTGCATGCATTTGTAGAATACGACCTACACGTTCACGTTTACCTTTTACAGAATTTAATAATGTATCACCTGAATTTAATACACCTGAATAAACTCTGAAGAAGGTTAAAGTACCTACATAGGGGTCTGTAGCAATTTTGAAAGCCAATGCTGAAAAAGGCTCTTCATCGCTTGGGTGACGGACGAGCTCTCCCTCACCATCTTCATCAGTTCCTGTAGTAGGAGGAACATCGTTAGGTGCAGGTAAATAATCGATAACCGCATCCAACAATGCTTGTACGCCTTTGTTTTTGAACGCGCTACCGCATAGTACAGGGACTAATTGGCTAGTTAATGTTCCAGCACGTAGACCCTTTTTAATTTCTTCATTGGTCAGTTCGCCGGTTTCTAAATATTTTTCCATCAAGTCTTCTGAATTTTCTGCAGCTGCCTCTATCATTTTTTCCCGATAAGCTTGGCATTCTTCCAACATGCTGGGATCGATATCGCGCAATTCAAATTTCATTCCTTGGTTTTCAGTTTCCCAATAAATAGCTTTCATGCGTAGTAAATCAATCACACCAGCGAAATGTTCTTCAGCTCCGATTGGCAATTGAATTGGCACAGGATTAGCGCCTAGACGTTCTTTAATTTGCTTAACTACACGTAGATAGTTAGCCCCTGAACGGTCCATTTTATTAACGAATGCCAGACGGGGTACATGATATTTATTTGCTTGACGCCATACGGTTTCAGACTGAGGTTCTACGCCACTCACTGCATCGAATACAGCTACTGCGCCATCAAGTACACGCAATGAACGTTCTACTTCAATGGTAAAATCAACGTGTCCTGGGGTATCGATAATATTAATACGATGTTCTGGGTAATCTTTGCCCATTCCTGACCAGAAGCAAGTAGTAGCAGCGGAAGTAATAGTGATCCCACGTTCTTGTTCTTGTTCCATCCAGTCCATAACTGCCGCACCTTCATGAACCTCACCTATTTTGTGAGAGACACCGGTATAAAACAAAATGCGTTCGGTGGTTGTGGTTTTACCCGCATCGATATGCGCCATAATTCCAATGTTACGATAACGTTCAATAGGTGTTTTACGTGCCACAATATATTCCTTTAGGTTCTAATAACTACTTAATACTTACCATCTGTAATGCGCAAAAGCTTGGTTAGCCATTGCCATACGTTCAACGTCTTCACGCTTCTTCATAGAGCCACCACGTCCGTCTAAAATATCCAGCATTTCTGATGCTAGACTTTTAATCATGCCCTTTTCATTGCGCTGCTTAGCAGCTGCAATTAACCAACGCATGGCTAATGCTTGTGCACGATCAGGACGTACCTCAACAGGTACCTGGTAGGTTGCTCCACCTACTCGACGTGATTTCACTTCGATATTAGGACGCAACTTATCCATCACTTGTTCAAAAATGTTAAGTCCATCAGTTTTGCGACGTTCGCCAATGAGATCAAAAGCTCCGTACACAATTTTTTCTGCGATGGCTTTTTTGCCATTCAGCATCACGTGATTAATAAACTTGGCAACGAGTTGACTGCCGTACTTGGGGTCAGGCAAACGTTTGTGTTTAATTTTAAATTTTTTTCTTGACATGCTATTTAATATCCATCATTTATAGTCTTCCGCACGAACTAGCGTGTGGTTACGATTACTTTTTGTCTTTGGGTTTTTTACCACCATACTTAGAACGACCCTTACGACGATTAGCAACACCCGTTGTATCCAATGTACCGCGTACAATATGATAACGAACACCAGGTAAATCCTTTACCCTTCCACCACGAATCAGAACCACAGAGTGCTCCTGCAAATTATGCCCTTCACCCGGGATGTATGCGGTAACTTCTGCGCCATTGGTAAGACGCACACGCGCAACTTTTCTTAAAGCGGAGTTAGGCTTTTTAGGAGTAGTGGTATAAACACGTGTACACACACCTCTGCGTTGTGGACAGCTATTAAGTGCAGGTACGTCGCACTTAGCTTTTTTACTTTGTCGCCCGTGGCGCACTAATTGTTGTATGGTTGGCATATGCACTCCAATATAAAGGGCCCTATAACTCGATAGTCTAGGACCTTAGAATTTTTCTTTAACCGACTACATAATCCAGCTACAGCTGGTCATATGTAGAGGCGGGATTTTAAAAGGATTAAGCCCGAACGTCAAGTAGTTTATCGTCTTGCTTCACAAATCCTAGTCAGCGCTTAACTAAGCTACCTGACACTTTTCAGATTAGCCTACTTCCACAAACAGGAGGGTCATTGTACAGCAGTGGAAATTGAAAATCTAGAGGAAAATGGTTTTTTTCGCAATGAATACATCATAAATGGGAGAATTTAGTTTCTGATAAGCTTTAAATATAAGGAGGATTAGCACTTTTAGGCACATAATCCACCAAGTATTTATTAAGTTTTTGGTATAGGTGGAGTACGCGCCTGTGTGCGCGTGTCTCCACCCTACATCAGATGCAAGTACCTACTAACCCCCAGTGCCAAATGAATCATCAGGGTTAGACGCAAAGGCACCATGCTGCCTGCGCAGTTGCTTTGCTGCTTCCACTTCCCGCTCTTTCAATCGTTGACGACGACGCTCTTCATGGTAAGCCAAGCCCGTACCTGCAGGCACTAAACGACCTACGATCACATTTTCTTTCAGACCACGTAACTCATCCACTTTTCCTGAAACAGACGCTTCAGTTAATACACGAGTAGTTTCTTGGAACGAAGCTGCAGAGAAAAATGACTCAGTACCCAAAGAAGCCTTCGTGATACCTAAGAGCAATCGTTCGCTTACCGCTGGCATTTTGCCTCCTGCACTAATTTTTTCATTCTCAAGCAACAACTTGATACGTTCAACCTGGTCACCGGCTAAGAAACGAGTATCACCGGATTCTAGGATAACTTCCTTACGCAACATTTGACGCAAGATAACCTCAATGTGTTTATCATTGATTTTCACACCTTGTAGACGGTATACATCTTGCACTTCATTCACGATAAAGTTAGCTAATGCATCCACTCCTAATAAGCGCAGTATGTCATGTGGATTTTCTGCTCCATCCGCAATAACTTCCCCTTTTTCCACATGTTCACCCTCAAATACCGATACATGGCGCCATTTAGGAATTAATTCCTCATGCACTTCACCGGTTGGGCTAGTAATTAACAAACGGCGTTTACCTTTTGTTTCTTTACCAAAACTAATCACCCCAGAAATATTGGCTAATATTGCTGAATCTTTAGGTTTACGCGCTTCAAATAAATCCGCAACTCGGGGCAAACCACCCGTGATATCACGCGTTTTGGTACTTTCTTGTGGGATACGGGCAATAACGTCACCCACACCCACTTCTTTACCATCTTCCAGGGTAATCACCGCGTTGGCTGGCATGAAATAATGTGCGGGCAAACTGGTGCCACCTAGCATTAAATCATTACCATCTTTATCAATAAGTTTAAGTACGGGACGTAATTCTTGCCCACTACTACCACGTTGCTTAGTATTATCACTTACTACAATACTACTTAAGCCGGTCAATTCATCTGTTTGACGTGCCATGGTGACACCATCAATTAAATCTTCAAATCGTACAAAACCCGCTGCTTCCGTGATGATAGGATGGGTATGCGGATCCCATTGCGCCACTATTTCACCTGAAGTCACAGGTGAGCCATCTCCTGCAGATAATTCAGCACCATAAGGGATTTTATAACGTTCATGTTCACGACCATGTTCATCCATAATCGCAATTTCACCAGAACGCGAAGTTACTACATAACGTCCGCTGCCACGTTGCACGTATTTAACGTTATAGAGTTTCATCAAACCATTGGTTCTCACTTGAACATTATTAGCTACAGTTACCCGCGCTGCTGCTCCCCCGATATGGAAGGTACGCATGGTTAACTGGGTACCGGGTTCACCGATAGACTGTGCTGCAATTACGCCTACAGCCTCACCAATATTAACTTGGTGTCCACGAGCCAGATCACGTCCATAACACTTAGCACACACGCCAAAATGCGACTCACAGGTAATTGCTGAGCGTACTTTAATTTGATACAGCCCTAATTCTTCCAGCTTTTCTGCCCAATCTTCATTGATTAGGGTATCGACAGGAACAAGGGTTTCGCCCGTAGTAGGCATGCAAATATCTTCTGAAGTCACGCGACCTAAGGCACGCTCGCTGAGTTTTTCAACGATGTCACCACCTTGAATCAAGTGACGTAAAACGATACCTTGTTCAGTACCGCAATCTTCTTCATTAATAACCAAGTCTTGAGCCACATCCACCAAACGACGAGTTAGGTAACCCGAGTTTGCAGTCTTCAATGCAGTATCGGCCAAACCTTTACGTGCACCGTGAGTCGAGTTAAAGTATTGCATTACATTTAACCCTTCACGGAAGTTTGCAGTAATAGGCGTTTCAATAATCGAGCCATCAGGTTTTGCCATTAATCCCCGCATACCCGCTAGCTGACGAATCTGAGCAGCGGAACCCCGCGCACCGGAATCAGCCATCATGTAAATGGAATTAAACGACTCTTGCTCAATTAGATTACCTTCGCGATCGTGCACCGGCTCAGTCGCTAATGTTTCCATCATCGCTTTAGCCACAAGATCGTTGGTCTTCGACCAAATATCGACAATCTTATTGTAACGCTCACCGTAAGTTACTAAACCTGAGGAAAATTGTCCTTCAATTTCTTTAACTTCTTCTTCTGCTTCGGCAATAATACCGGCTTTAGCTTCAGGAATGACTAAATCATCAATACCTAAAGAAACTCCAGAATAGGTCGCGTACTTGAATCCGGTATACATCAGCTGATCTGCTAAAATAATACTTTCTTTCAAACCCACGCGGCGATAACACGCATTAATGGTTTGCGAAATCGCTTTTTTATTCATGGTGCGATTAATCATATCGAAGGATAAACCTTCGGGTAATATATCCGCTAACAATGCACGTCCCACGGTAGTATCCACTAAGCGCACTAATTTAGTAGTAGACTCATGGGATTGTGTAGGTTGATATTCTGTAATACGCACTTTAATTCGCGCTTGTAAATCGGCATTGCCAGTTTCATAAGCACGACGTACTTCTGCTAAATCGGTAAAGGCCATGCCTTCGCCTTTCGCATTGATGCGTTCACGTGTCATGTAGTACAAACCCAAGACCACATCTTGAGAAGGAACAATAATAGGTTCACCATTTGCAGGTGACAAAATATTATTGGTAGACATCATGAGTACGCGAGCTTCTAACTGCGCTTCCAAGGTTAATGGTACATGGACGGCCATTTGGTCACCGTCAAAGTCAGCGTTAAATGCCGCACAAACCAATGGATGTAATTGAATAGCTTTACCTTCAATAAGTGTAGGTTCAAAAGCTTGGATCCCTAAACGGTGTAAGGTAGGTGCACGGTTAAGTAGCACGGGATGTTCACGAATAACTTCTTCTAAAATATCCCAAACTTCTGGCTCTTCGCGTTCCACCATTTTCTTCGCAGCTTTAATAGTAGTGGCTAAGCCTAAACGTTCTAGACGTCCAAAGATAAAGGGTTTAAATAACTCCAACGCCATCTTTTTGGGCAATCCGCATTGATGTAAGCGCAAGGTTGGCCCTACCACGATTACTGAACGGCCTGAGTAATCCACACGTTTACCTAATAGATTTTGACGGAAACGGCCTTGTTTACCTTTAATCATATCGGCTAAAGATTTCAGCGGACGTTTGTTGCTTCCCGTGATAGCACGACCACGACGACCATTATCTAATAATGCATCGACGGATTCTTGCAACATACGTTTTTCATTCCGCACGATAATGTCAGGTGCATTCAACTCTAATAAGCGTTTCAAACGGTTATTCCGGTTAATCACACGACGATATAAATCGTTTAAATCTGAGGTTGCGAAACGTCCGCCATCGAGCGGTACTAAAGGACGCAAATCAGGAGGCAGTACTGGCAACACTTCTAGGATCATCCATTCAGGACGATTATTTGAGCCATAAAACGCATCCAGCAATTTCAACCGTTTTGCGAGTTTTTTAAATTTGGTATCAGAATTGGTTAATTTAATTTCTTCACGCAAACGTGCTGTTTCTGATTCTAGATCGATAGCCATCAATAATTTCTTGATAGCTTCCGCACCCATCAACGCTTCAAATTCATCACCATATTGTTCCACTGCTTCCAGATAATTTTCATCTGACATTAGCTGACCACGCTCGAGCGGAGTCATGCCAGGTTCTGTTACGACATAAGCTTCAAAATATAAAATGCGTTCAATATCACGCAAGGTCATATCTAATAACAAGCCTATGCGCGAAGGTAGTGATTTTAAAAACCAAATATGGGCAACTGGGCTGGCTAATTCGATATGTCCCATACGTTCGCGGCGCACTTTGGACAAAGTTACTTCTACGCCACATTTTTCACAAATAATACCGCGATGCTTTAAGCGTTTATATTTGCCACATAAACATTCATAGTCTTTAATCGGACCAAAAATTTTAGCGCAGAATAATCCACCACGCTCAGGTTTGAAGGTACGATAATTAATGGTTTCGGGCTTTACGACTTCACCGTAAGATTGAGCAATAATTTCATTACGTGATGCCAAACTAATTTTAATGCGATCAAAATCATCAGAAAAACGTTGCTTCTTAAAAATATTCATCAAGTCTTTCAAGGCAGTTGCTCCTATTTTGTTAACTCTCTGTCAATCCAGCGCCAGCTAGGCCAGCAGCTCCCGGCGAATGCTCGCCGGGAGCTGCTTCCTTGTTTTTACGCTGCGCGCGGCAAAGCCGCGCTCTGCGGTTAAGGGGGAAGAGCTGCGCTTCTCCCCCTTAACAATCTCCCCATCGCTTTGAATTTCATCATATTTTTGATATCTACTCAAATTTTCACCGGGGATTGCTAAAGCTTACTTAATCTCGTTCCAAATCTATTTGGATTGCCAACGAACGAATTTCTTTCATTAATACATTGAAAGATTCAGGCATTCCGGCATCCATTGAATAGTCTCCGTCTACGATATTTTTATACATCCGCGTGCGTCCGGAGACATCATCCGATTTAACCGTTAACATTTCCTGTAATGTGTACGCAGCACCGTATGCTTCGAGTGCCCATACTTCCATTTCCCCAAAACGCTGACCACCGAACTGAGCTTTACCGCCTAATGGTTGCTGGGTTACTAAACTATAGGAACCAGTAGAACGAGCATGCATCTTATCGTCAACTAAATGATGGAGTTTCAGAATATACATATATCCAATAGTTACCGAACGCTCAAACTGCATACCAGTACGTCCATCAAATAAAGTTGTTTGGCCACTCTCGTTTAAACCCGCCAAACGTAACATATACTTAATGTCAGCTTCTTTTGCTCCGTCAAATACCGGGGTTGCCATTGGCACACCGCCTTTTAAGTTCTCAGCAATAATCGCCACTTCTTGATCAGTTAATTTTTTCAAATCAAGCGCGCGACCCTGTTGATTATAAACTTTATCTAAAAAGCCACGCACTTCTTGCATATCTGCTTGTGCGGCTACTAAATCACCAATTTTCTTTCCGAGACCTTTTGCTGCCCAGCCTAAGTGGGTTTCTAAAACCTGTCCCACGTTCATACGCGAAGGTACACCTAATGGATTTAATACGATATCCATGGGTGTTCCATCTGCCATATAAGGCATGTCTTCAATCGGAACGATGGTTGAGATAACCCCTTTGTTACCATGGCGTCCCGCCATTTTATCCCCAGGCTGCACACGACGTTTTACAGCCATATACACTTTCACTATTTTCAATACACCAGGGGCTAAATCATCGCCTTGCGTAATTTTGGTGCGAATATCTTCTAACTGTTGTTGATATTCCTCACGTAATTTTTGATATTGAGCTGCTGCAGTTTCCATATGACCGTTAGTCACTTCATCGCGCAACCGAATTGCAAACCATTTATCATGAGAAATACTATCTAATGATTCTTGATCAATTGACTTAGTTGCTTTAAAGCCTTTTGGTCCACCCAATGCCTCTTGTCCAATCAAAGTTCACTGACTTGGCGGAATAAGGAATCTTCCAAAATGCGTTGGCGATCATCCAGATTCTTTTTGGCATGCACTAAATGTGCAGCTTCAATAGCTTGGGCACGAGCATCTTTGGTCACACCATCACGCGTGAAAATTTGTACATCGATTACCGTGCCATTCATACCCGTAGGCACACGTAAAGAAGTATCTTTTACATCTGAGGCTTTTTCACCAAAGATCGCGCGTAGCAATTTTTCTTCCGGGGTTAATTGTGTTTCACCTTTTGGTGTCACTTTACCGACCAGAATATCACCAGCCAATACTTCAGCACCAATATATACAACACCACATTCATCAAGTTTGGAAAGTGCTGACTCGCTTACATTAGGAATATCACCACTGATTTCTTCTGGCCCTAATTTAGTGTCACGCGCGATACAGGTCAGCTCTTCAATATGAATAGAAGTGAAGCGATCTTCATCCACTACCCGTTCAGAAATTAATATAGAATCCTCGAAGTTATAACCATTCCACGGCATAAACGCGACTAATAAATTTTGCCCTAATGCTAATT
>JBIOEC010000019.1:0-9640 GCA_044445645.1 Gammaproteobacteria bacterium
AGAAAATACTTTAGGACTCACTGCGGTAACCGGAACAGGTGAAATATTGCATGCGGGAGTGCGTACGACTAAAGGCGTTGTCGGCTACGATTTAACCCGATTGATCATCGGCAGCGAAGGCACACTCGCCATTATTACCCAAGCGACTCTCAAATTAACTCCCTTACCCGAAACGCGCCGCACGTTGCGTGCGAGTTATTCTAGCGTAGAAGCTGCTACCCAAGCGATTGCCAAGATTATGGCGCAACCGATTGTTCCTTATGCATTAGAATTTATGGACACCAATGCTATCAAGGTCATTCAACAATTTACTCCTTTTGATTTGCCTGACAGCACCGCCGCTGTATTAATTATAGAACTTGATGGGTACGCCGATGCTTTGCCGCATCATATAAAGCAATTGCAACAAGCTGCCAGTCATAGCGAATTGCTTGACTGGAAGGTAGCGGTTACCAAAGAACAACAAGATCAATTATGGCAAATTCGCAAAGCCCTATCCCCTTCTCTGCGCCGTTTAGCCCCGGAAAAGATTAATGAAGATGTTGTAGTGCCGGTTTCCCAATTACCTAAATTAATTTCCGGTTTACAACAATTAAGCGATAAATTTGCCATTCCAATCGTGAATTTTGGCCATGCGGGCAATGGCAATATCCATGTTAATTTATTATATGATTCCAATAATCTTGAGCAAAAGCAAAATACTGCCCCTTGCTTAGATGCAGTATTTAATTTAGTACTGAGTTTAGGTGGAACATTATCTGGTGAACATGGGATTGGCTTAGTAAAAAAGCCTTTTGTAGCACGCGAACTTGATACCGTACACTTGCAACTCATGCGCCAAATCAAGCAGCAATTCGATCCGAATAATATTTTGAACCCAGGCAAACTGTTTGATTAACATCAGCAATCGCCGTAAATCCATCCATGGAGGCTTCGACGCGCCATCCCTGGTGCGTAGACTTGCAAAGGGGCTTCGCCCATTCCAAATTTCGCGGTTCTAAGGAGACTTTTAGAAAAAAACAGATGCCGATGCCAAAAAAAGCAGTGGAAGATAGCGTCTGGTAGGAAATGAAATAAAAAATAATGATCTATCCTACAAACTTTCTATGCGTCATCTTACCTTTATTTTGTGATCTATTGGCTAGACATTTATAATCGCTGGATTAACATACGTCGTCTTTCTTTTTCTTGATGAATAAGTTATAGTTTAGCAAACCATGTTGATTTAAAAAGAGATAAAATGTCAGTTGAAATTTCTACGCGTGCCACTAATGCAACATCTTCCCCAACTAAGCCCATCACCTTTGGAATCAATGAGATAGATAAGGAAAGGATCGAGCAAGGATTCTCGCCTATTATTCGCCTATCTATGGGGCAGGTGCATACACAACCTCATCCATTGCTTCCCCCTGGAAATTATAATTATTCAGCTAGTGGAGGAAATGATGCCGTTTTAGAAGCAATAATAAAATTATATAAACTTAAGTATCCAGAAATACCCTTTACTAAGGATAATGTCATATGCACACTGGGCACTGCTCAAGGATTTTTTGATGCTTCTTATCTTTTAATTGATCCTGATGATGTTGTTATAAGCCTTCAACCCAATCCTCTTTATTCTGCACAAATCGAAGGGCGTGGTGGTAAACTTATGCCAATAACCGCGGGAAAAAACTTTATACAAGAGTTACTGCTTACCATTGAGAATACTCCTAAGACCAAAGCTGTACTTTTAAACAATACAGTGGCTTTAAATGAAAATGAAATAGATGAGTTAAAAACACTATTAGAAAAAAATCCACAAATTGCTGTTATTCTTGATTCGAGCAATAGCGACATTGCTGATAAAGTTCAAAGAACGCTTCTGCAGAAATATCCTTCATTATGGCAACGATGCATTATTATCGATCCCGACACTAAGGGTCTGGCGACAGGGAATGAACGATGGCGTGACAGCATATCTAATTTCCAATATCTATCCATATCGGGTCCACCATTAAGTACTCAGAAAATGATCATTGAGATGGCCAATACCATTTCGCCACAAGAACACAAAACTTGGAGAGATCCACAACATCGTGATGACTTTTCCGCTAATGGAGGTGATGATAAAACGCTTGACGCCTTAGTAGAATTATATAAGCGTAGGTATCCTGCAGTATCATTTACTAAAGATAACCTAATGTGCACATATGGAGCCACTCAAGCAATTTTTAATGCGTTTAATATTTTAGTTAATCCAGGAGATACAGTGGCAACTTTTCAGCCCTGTTTTTGGCCCCTTTATTATAGACAACTTGAAACCATCGGCGGTAAGCTGGAGGTTATACCAACCTTAGACAATGATCTTCATCCAACTGCAGAAAGCTTAGAAGAGGTAATTAAAAAAAATCCTTCGATAAAAGCTATTCTTTTAAACTACCCCAATAATCCTTCAGGTTTTTGTTTAACGCGAGAAGAAGTCCTAGCATTAGCAGATGTATTAATGCGCCATCAGGAAATTTCTATTATTATCGATGATAGTTTTTCATCAGAACAATTATCGGTTCTCAATGTATGCCCTGCCCTATGGCCACGTTGCATTGTTATCAATTCAGGAACAAAAGATCTAGCAGGCGTGCCTGATGAAAGAATTGGCATGTCGGCTACTGGCAATCCAACGTGGCGTAAGTCAATGGCAAATTTTCAGAGTTTATCAATCCCTGGTCCTTCATTATACACACAGGAAATGATCTATAAGATAGCACAGAACATTGACAATGAAGAAGTTAAACAATGGTCCGAGGAATGTCGCTTAGAATATAAAAATAATACCAGCTACATGTATGATGAGTTTGCTAAAATGGGTTTAGCTCCGCTGCAAAAATCAGATGGAACCTTTTACATATTTCCGTGTGTTAAGCACCTCATTGGGATGGAAGTTCCTCCATCTGTTTCTTGGAAAAGAGGGGATGGGACAGCTATTATTATTAATAATATTCACAAAAAAGTTGGAACTCAATTTTTTAAAACCGATACAGATATAGTGCAGTATTTTTTACATGTAGCAGGAGTTGCAACACTTCCAGGATCCGCTTATGGTATGCCGCCTGCCGCTGGCTTTTTACGAGTATCTTGCGCACAACCTAAAGAAACTCTTACCATTGCAATCCAAAATATCAAGTATGCGCTAGCATTTTTAAGACCTGGTAACTGTCCAACTCTTGAAAGCAGCAAACCGATGCTTTGCAGAAATATTCACTAACGAATCAAGAGTTAGTTTTTATAAATGAAAAATTTTATCTCCGTCGCAAGATGGAGAGAATGATAAGAGGTTTATGGAAGCCTGAGCAACTAGCTAGCACTGGCTAAACTTTCGTCTGACCATACATAAGAAACAGGCGCTTCTTCCGAACCATCGAAAGTTACTATTTCCCAAGACTTAGGTTGTGCCAGCAGTTCTTTGAGTAGCATATTGTTTAAAGCATGCCCTGATTTATGCCCGGTAAAGCTGCCAATGACATTTTTGCCGAGTAAATATAAATCACCTAGAGCATCTAGAATTTTATGTTTTACGAACTCATCTTCATAACGCAAACCATCCTCATTTAGCACGCGGAAATCATCTAATACTACGGTATTATCCATGCTAGCGCCTAAAGCTAAATTCATGGCACGTAGTTTTTCAGCATCTTTGAGGAACCCAAATGTACGTGCACGGCTAATTTCTTTTACAAAAGAAGCTGATGAGAAATCGATAGAGGCTAATTGTTGTTTACCTTTAAAAATCGGATGAGCAAAATCGATAGAGAAATTCATGCGAAAACCATTAAAAGGCTCTAAACAAGCATATTTGTCGCCATGTTCTACTTCAATTTTCCGTTTAATACGGATAAAACGCTTTAAGGAATCTTGCACAGCAATTCCAGCCGATTGAATCAAAAATACAAAAGGCCCAGCGCTGCCATCCATAATCGGAACTTCACGCTCTGACACATCAACATAAGCATTATCGATGCCTAAACCAGCAAAAGCTGCCATCAGATGTTCAATGGTGGAGATAGTTACATTATCTTTGTGTATAGTAGTTGATAAAGAAGTATCACCTACATTTTCTGAACAGGCTTTAATTTCGATGGGATCAGCAAAGTCCACTCTACGGAAAATAATACCTGTATCCACTGGGGCAGGACGCAAGGTTAAATAAACTTTATTTCCGGTGTGTACGCCAATACCTGTGGCACGGATGGAATTCTTTAATGTTCTTTGCTTAATCATGTATAATACCTTATAGCTTCCTGGCTAACTTTGGTTGCAAAATTATAGCATATATTTCAAATTTTGCTAATATTTCCAACCCATTTACCCCGAAGAGACCACTTAATCCGATTGTCTTCTTAAAAATGCGGGAATATCTAAATAATCCACATCTGAGCTACTAGGCATATTTACAGGACGCGTGGTATTATTTGAGGTACTTGGTTGTTTACGGACTACTGACGAACGTTCATAACGTTGATATTCTGGGTTATTATCCCGAAGATTTTCTGCTCGAATGCCAACAACACCTGCAGCTCTAGCAGGTTCTGCAGAGGTGCTGGTGCTGCCACCCACATGGGTAGTTTTACCTAAACCCAAACCTGTAGCCACAACTGTCACACGCATTTCATCTGTCATATTGGGGTCAATAACCGTACCTACAACTACTGTAGCGTCATCTGAAGTAAAGCTTTTAATGACTTCGCCCACTTCTTCAAATTCCCCAATACCCATATCCAGGCCTGCGGTAATATTTACCAGCACGCCACGCGCACCAGTCAAATCAATTTCTTCTAACAACGGGCTAGCAATCGCTGCTTCTGCCGCTTTACGTGCTCTATTTTCACCGCGAGCAGAGCCGGTACCCATCATCGCCATACCCATTTCGCGCATAACGGTGCGTACGTCTGCAAAATCTACGTTGATGAGCCCTGGACGAGTAATTAATTCTGCAATGCCTTGTACAGCACCCAGTAATACATTATTCGCAGAACGGAATGCATCCAGCAACGAAACCCCTTTACCCAATACAGATAAGAGTTTTTCATTGGGGATAGTAATTAATGAATCCACATGTAAGGCTAGATCGGTAATGCCTTGTTCAGCAACCTGTAAGCGCTTTTTGCCTTCAAAAGCAAATGGCTTAGTCACCAACGCAACGGTTAAGATTCCTAGCTCTCGAGCTACTTGAGCCACCACAGGAGCCGCCCCAGTTCCAGTGCCACCGCCCATACCGGCAGTGATAAATACCATGTCCGCACCCTTTAAGGCCTCTGCCAAGCGATCACGATCTTCTTGTGCAGCTTGTCTACCCACTTCAGGGTTTGCACCAGCACCTAGGCCTTTCGTAATGTTATTACCTAATTGCAATAAAAAAGAAGCTGAGGAATTTTTAAGAGCTTGAGCATCTGTATTCGCACATAGAAAGTCTACGCCCTCTATGTTTTGGCTTACCATATGCTCTACGGCATTTCCGCCGCCGCCACCAACACCTATTACTTTAATAACTGCATTTTGAGCAAAACTATCACTTAACTCGAACATGTTGATTTCCTTCGGCTAATGCCGGTTTATACAAATGGGGGCAAAATATCCCTGTTGTCGGTAAATACTACTAGAAATTCTATCAAATTAACAGCAATCTACTGCAAAAATTTTCGTAAAATGCAAAAAATATGATGAAATACAAAGCGGTGGGGAATTAGCTAGTAAATTAAAATCGTAACTATTCAGCAAATCCAACATTCCGTTATACAACGTTAATAGTTACCTTAAAAACTCCCTTGAAACCAGCTTTTCATCTTCCCCCAGATATTCTTTAAAGGGGAGTGGCCTTTATTTGTAGCAACGAAGGTAGGTTGCTGTAAATGCCCATAAGCTAACAAACCAACTCCAGTGGCATATAAAGGGTTTTCTATTACTGCTACTAAACCTGTCACATTTTGCTGAGGGTAACCCAAACGTACTGGTAAATGAAAAATTTCCTCAGCTAACTCCACGACCCCAGCGGTTTTAGAGCTTCCACCAGTTAAAACAATACCTGAGGCAATTGCATCTTCATAACCACTGCGACGTAACTCAGACTGAACTAACGAAAATAATTCCTCAAAGCGCGGCTCTACTACTTCCGCCAAAGAACGTCGTGATAATTTTCTGGGTGGGCGCTCTCCTACTGTAGGGACATCTACACTTTCTTCTACATTGGCTAAATGAGTTAATGCACAGGCATGTTGAATTTTAATTTCTTCTGCACAAGAGGTTGGAGTACGTAAAGCCACAGCGATATCGTTAGTTACTTGGTCCCCGGCAATGGGGATAACAGCGGTGTGCCGGATAGCCCCATCAGAAAAAATAGCAATATCTGTGGTACCGCCACCAATATCAATGACACATACGCCTAGTTCTTTCTCATCTTCGGTTAACACGGCATGACTAGCTGCCAGTTGCTCTAAAATAATATCATCAACTGATAAACCGCAACGTTGCACACACTTCACAATATTTTGTACTGCACTCACCGCACCGGTTACCATATGCACGCTGACTTCTAAGCGCACGCCTGACATACCAATAGGTTCACGAATCCCAGCTTCGCTATCGATAACAAACTCTTGAGGAAGAATATGGAGGATTTTTTGATCGGCAGGAATGGCGACAGCTTTTGCAGCATCAATGACTCTTTCTACGTCAAGAGATGTCACTTCGCTATCATGTATCGCGACAATACCATGCGAATTGAGTCCCCGAATATGACTACCGGATATACCGGTATATACAGAGTGGATTTCACACCCAGCCATTAATTCAGCTTCTTCGATAGCGCGCTGAATGGCAAATACAGTAGATTCGATATTAACAATCACTCCCCGCTTAAGACCGCGAGATGGATGCTGACCAATACCCACAATTTCCAGGGTATTCTTATCGGTAATCTCTGCCACGATAGCCACTACTTTGGAAGTGCCGATATCGAGGCTCACTAATAAATTTTTATCTGGCTTCTTTGCCATAATTTACACCTAAAAATTAATTCCATTTACAATCGCGTAAGTATAAACCACTTATAGCGACTTTTCACGCGATTTAACGGCTAATCCATTAGGATAGCGCAAATCTACGTATTCTATATGCTGGTTGGGGTCGGAAATTAACTCTGGGTAAACAGTTAAAAATCTTTGCAAGCGTTCTAGAGGCTCGGATTGCCCTAATCTGACTACAATGCCATTATCCAGCTCTAGCTCCCATGCGCCCCTAGGGGTCAATACTAGGCGCACGATATTCAAATTTTGTGAGGCTAAAACACTTTGCATTTGTTGATAATGCTCCAGCATAATAGGCGACTGCCCCTCTAGCCCCTCAAATACCGGTAAATTCGGTAATTCTGCGCCAGCTGGTAAATAGTAAACTATGCCTTCTTGACTCACGACTCCGTTATTCGCCCACACCGCAACAGGTTGCGGCTCGGCTAACCAAATATGCACGGTATCAGGCCACATTCTAGAAACACGCGCTTGCGCCACCCAAGGAACGCCCATCAGTGATTGTTGAATAGCCATTACGTCAATGCCTAATAGACCATGCTGCACATAAGGTAAAAGTATTTGTTCAACATCTTGCATGTCAATCCGTTGCAATTCGCCATCAATTTGAATTTGTTTGACTGGCAACAATTCATTTTGATAGACATATCCAACGGTTATCCCGCCTGCAATCATGATTAATATCAGCAAAAAAATACGCATAGTTTATAACGTCATCGCCAATACGGTCATTACAAAATCAGTAAAAGTATATCCTAATGCTTGTACTGCACGTGGAGTAGTACTATGGGTAGTTAAACCAGGAATAGTATTGACCTCCACCAACCAAAATTTTCCATTCTGATCGCGCAACACATCTACACGTCCCATGGTGGTGCATCCTAAGCTTTGGTAGGCTTGTTCCGAGAGATTTCGTAGTTCATTTTCCTCAGTCTCAGATAATCCGCTAGGACAGAAAAATCCAGTATCATCATCAATGTACTTCGCCTCATAATCGAAAAACTCTTGTTTAGGTACAATTCGAATACTAGGTAAAGCATATTTATCTAAGACAGGGACCGTATATTCTGTATTATTTTCTAGCCATGGTTCGACTATAACGGTATCATCATATTGGCGGGCTAAAGCAAATGCGGCGGGCAGCTCTTCTGCTGATTTTACTTTAGAAATTCCAAAAGTTGATCCGGCCGCGGAGGCCTTGACGGCTAGTGGCAGACCAAATTTTTGGATAATTTCTTCTACATTAAATCCTTCCTTAATTTCCGCATAGGGTAATGTAGGTAATCCTATGGCTTGCCAAATTTGCTTGGTACGTAATTTATGCATTGCCAAAACCGAGGCACACACTTTACTTCCAGTATAAGGTATTGCAGCCATTTCTAAAGCGGCTTGCACAGTACCATCTTCACCTACTTTTCCGTGCAAAGCGATAAATACACGATCGTAATTGGCAGACAAGAGATCTCGATACCAGTTATTATCCGACCGCACTAGCACTTTATGTGCATCTACCCCTGCATTTTGTAAAGCATTTAGCACTTCAGATCCGGTTTTGAGTGATACATCGTATTCTGCATAGCCACCCATTAATACTCCTACTTTGCCATATAGTTTGGGGTCTCTAGGGGTTTTTGCCAGTATTTCTACCGCGGTGGATGGTAGTACGTTCATAAATTTTTCCTGCTTAAAATTCCCAATATCTTCACTTCCGGCTCCAACAAAATGCCGGAAGACTCCTGTACACGCTCACGTAGATAAAGAATTAAATTTTCAATATCTGCGGCCAATGCATTTCCCGTATTAACAATAAAATTTGCATGCTTAGGGGAAACCTGCGCGCCACCAATAGCATAACCTTTTAAGCCCGCGGCTTCTATTAAGCGTGCCGCGTAATTTCCAGGTGGATTGCGAAATACCGAACCTCCACTTGGCAACCCAATCGGTTGGGCGGCATTGCGTTTTTGCAATAACTCTTTTAAGTTGGCTTGCGTTATCTGACTATCTCCTGGGGTAAATTGTAAAGTAGCACTGATAAACCATTCCGGTGGCCCTTCTATATGACGATAGGCTATTTTGAAGTCCTCAGGTTTGCGCACATGGATATTGCCATTTGCATCTAAGGTTTCAACCTCAACAACATACTGCCAGGTTTCACTGCCATAAGCACCTGCATTCATAAACAAAGCTCCCCCCATCGTACCAGGGATTCCCCCAAAAAATTCCGCTCCACAGAACCCTAAACGCGCGCACAGTTTTGCTAGCTTGGCGCAAGGTACTCCTGCTTCTACATACACTTTTTGATCATCGATCTGATGCAGTTCACTTAAGCAATCTTGGGTGAGAATTACAGTACCTTCAATACCACCATCACGAATCAGTACGTTACTCCCCAAACCTAACCAGGTGAAAGGCGCATAAGCGGGGTTAGTTATAAACTGGATTAGGTCATCTCGGTCTACTGCGCTATATACATATTGCGCAAAGCCGCCTACCCGCCAGGTACAATAACGAGCTAATTTGACTTGCTCTTCTAGTTGCCCAGAGTAATTTTGCATAACATCCTTAAGATTGAGGATAAATAA
>JBIOEC010000020.1:0-9500 GCA_044445645.1 Gammaproteobacteria bacterium
TGGAGGTGACATTTGTTTGGCTTTATTTATTATTGATAATTATTTATTCTTAGCAACCAACCGTAATGATCATCCCAATAATCACAATTTCTCGGAACCAGAAAGTGGTTTATGGTCGCGCGCATTTTATTTAATCAGTTATTTGCAGGGTGCAGCACGTTTCAAGAAAGATAGCAGGGGATTAACAAGTTATTATGATGGTGTTAGGTATGGACGGGAGAATATGCTAGTTAAAGCTTTTATTCCCTATCTTATTCGTCAGCATGACAGAAATGGACAAATCAATAGAGATCAATTGGCTATTTTTTTGAGTGATGCACTTACTGATTTTACTAATTATCAAAAGCAACCGGCGCATAATGTTAATGGTGATATGGTAGATGCCTGGGGCACACAATTTCTAAGACAGTTTGGAAATAATCTACCTGCTGTTTTTCAAGGAAAATTTGATCGAAGAACATTTAATAAGATGATTGCATCACTAATTCGCTATTTGCAGGATTTAATAAAAATCGAAGACCATTTTACTGATTTTGAAAAAAACCCCATCGTTGCAGGTCACCTTTTAAATAAGAATATGAAAATACAAGTTATTAACTTTGGCGGTGAAGGTATTCATTCAGAAACACGTGTTATTGCAGCCATTCGTGAAACCCAGCGTGCTATCAATGCTGGAGAAAGTGATAGCCAATACTCCGATATTAGGTTGCTAAGACAATTCTATGCTAATGAACATAAAATAGGATATATGGGCATTACGAAATTATGTTGTGCACATTGTCATTTAACAGTGGAAAAATATAGCCTACCGGTGATTTATGAAGCGCCAGGATATGATCAACAACTTCACACTTTTCACCCAGTACGTGGCCATCATGGGAATGGTTATCGCTGGCCGGTGAGTGATGAATTATTGCGAGATCCTCTATTTCTTTCTCATTTACTAGGAGATGAATTATTTGCTTTATATAATACCAATGCACAATTACCAGATTTAAATATTAATGGAATTGCCTACAGCCGTGCATCACTTTCTATAGCGTGTATAGAACAAATTTGTATTTTTGATGGACAACAACTTAGAAACTTAAATCCAAATTTTATAGGCATTGCAAGGCAAAAAGAAGAAGCTGATGGTTCAATTAATTTTTCCGCCACCCCTGCTCAGAGTGGGATGATTTCTGCACTTTTTCTAATTGATGAGAACCTTATAGTAAGAGAAGGTGAAGCACGCTATGAAGAATTTATTACTGCATTGGGAAATGGAAAAATAAGAGCATTTCAAACTCTATTACCTGCCCCTGCTTCTAATGTGGTGAATGAGGATCAAATTTTAGATGATGAAGAAATGGTGGAAGAGGAACTGCCACCATTAGAACCCCCGCTGCCTGCGCAGATAGGTTTACCGCCGCCAGGATAGAAATCCTTAATTATTAGGCCAACATATAAGATTCCTAATTTTAGGTTAAATCAGCGCGACCAACCGGTTTCATTATTTTGTTCATGCGATTGCCCTAAGCCACGGACAGGGATATTGCTACGAAGATGGCGCAAGATAGCATTTTGATCATTCATAGTATCAGTACCTTGCAGAAGCCGCGCTTGGATCTGTCCAAAACCGCCCTGCTCAGCAACCGTTACAATATCATGTGCTGGTATTGAAGAAAATGCACGACCGACAATTTCTAATTTTTCCACTTTCTGCAAAAATTCGTCTTTCTTTAGTTCATGTTTATCAAGACGCTGACGAATCGTTTCTAAGCGTTCATTTTTTGCTTCTTTAGTTATTTCTTCTGATGCAAGCGCATGAGTATGTTGTAACTCCAGCGTCAACTGTTCACGCTTTATTTGGAATACGGCATATTCTTTCAAAACATCTTTTAAAGATAACTCAAACGGTTTAGATGTTTCTTTTTCAGAGTTAATGTTTTGCGATTCTTCATGCGCTGATATGTTATCGACTTTTTCAATGATAACCCCTGCTTTAGCATGTAATTGCTCTGGTGTAATAGCTTCTTGGATAAGGGTTGTTTTCTGGAAGGCTGATTTAATTTGTTCAACCCCCTCTTTAAGCAATACATCATTGAAATCGTCTTTTAATTTTTCTGGCATTGTAAAAAACACATCCACTCCTCGCGCAGCTAATTCCATTTTCACTTTTTCATAGGTTTTCATGCTAGCAGAATGCTGACCATCATGATCACCGGCAATAATCACTTCCCGTGTTTCAGGAGATAATGTTACTTTACCTAGCTGCTGGCACCCACAAGTGGTGTAAACCGTTGCCTTTGGAAAAGCCATTGCAATACTAAGAGCAGTTTCAGGTCCTTCGGCCACAATGATGCGTTTCTGATCTTGCCCTTTTTGCACACAGACACCCCACCCTATGCTTGATTTATCGCCATAAGATATTTTTGCATTATGGAGACGTGCTTTATTGGCTGTATTCTCATCAAGGAAAATAGCTTGTGCCATTTGTATATCGCCTTGAGAGTCGCGCCCCAACACCAGCAACGCCGGCAAAGTACGTTTTAGTTCCGCATTATAAAGATAGGGGTGAAAACGTAAATCAGTAGCGAGTTTTCCTGTAATACCTCTATGTTCGCGCAAATAACGCTCTGCAAGAGTATTTTGTATAGGCCGTGATTGAGCAGCCACTTTTTGTGCTCGCGCACGTTTTGTTCGTAATTCTTCTTCATTAGTCCATTTTTTAGAAGAAGCTTGTTGTTGATAAGAATTTTTCCATGTTTGAATATGTTGATATAATTTTTCAATCTTTTTATAAGTAGCAATCAGTGTCTTGTCCTTACCATTTAATGATTGAATAGCCGCCTCATATCGGTGATGACCTTTTTCAATCGGATTCATAATGGTCTTTATAGGCTCAAAAAGTGCACGCGCTTGAGAATGCTCTTCCAACCAATACTCAATAGATTCATTTAAACGGTTAGCATCATAACGTGATGCAATAGATGATAATGCTTGATACACTTCTGCCAACTCGTTTTTCACACTTTCAACATGCTCGGCACGATTACGATGTTTTTCTGCTTGAGCATGTAATTTTTCCTGATTTAAACGTCCGCGTTTTTCTATCCACTCCAATGCAGGGAAAATCCCTGTGCGCATATCGTTAAATTCCGCACATACATTTAAAAGATTTAACTGCTGCTGTACGCGGTAAGCTGCCGCATCACGATAACTACTCACGCGCTCTGCACGTCGTTGAGAGTAAGGAGGAACTGCCGCGCCTTTTTCTTTTAAGGAAAATACATGTGACCAATACTTCCCTGATAAACGATTAAATTTGTGGTATTTTTCAATTTCTCGAATAATTTTTTTAGCTTCTGGAATCAAACTAGCAAATAGTAATCTACGCTCTGCTTGGTTAACTTCTTTATAAAGACTCTTAAATTCGATACCTGCTTTTTGTAAAGCAGCAAAATGACCTTTTGCATCATTAACAATGCTGCTAGCCAATTTCTGTTTAACTTCTTTTGAGCCTTGCAGATAGTCCTGTACACGACGCTGACAGGCAGCTTGATGGGTCACGCGGTCCAGTTCTTCTGAAGTCACCTTAAAATAATCCATCCCTGCCTTATGCAAACGAGGATGAGCGTGAATTGCTACTGCAAGATTTTGTTTAAGTGCTTCATATTCTTGAATAAGTGGCATCACCAGTTTCTCAGCCACTTCCATCTCAAAAGCTACAGCTTGATTGGCCGCAAATTTCTCTTGCCATGCTTGGCTAAGTTGTTTACGCGCATCAGCATAGGCCATCACTCGTTTAAACCCTTCTTGCTCAGCGGGAGACAGTAGGCTGCAAAGCGCTTGAATATCCGCTGCACGCGCGTCAGTACGGATCGCTTTCCAAAGAGCAGAAACATCTTGCGTCATGGCAATGACATATCCATGATGTGAACGTGCTTCTTGAATAATTTCTGCGGCTAATTGTTGGGAGAGATTTTTATCTCCTCTCTGTAATGCTACAGTGTAGTCTTCTATACGTGCGCGGGCTTGTGCTTGTTTTGCATATTTTTCTAAACTATCTAAACGTTGGTGGGCATACTTTTCGGCTTCTGTTTGCCACTTGCCTTCACGAGGGGTAGATAATTCTCCAATTTCAAAAAATTTGAATATTTCCTTATATAATTTCGCCTGCGTCTTTGAATTTTTAATAATCTGTGATGCTATCTCATTTCGAGATTGTTGTTGCGCTTGTAAATTAATCCACTTTCTGCGGGAAATAACTTCTTTATTATCCGAGAGGCTACTGACTGCTCGCATTTCTTGTCCCACCCAACGCGCGAGTTTCAAATAGTGTTCAACTTCTCTAAAGGCTATACGCTCTTCGATAGTACGTGTCATGAGCCAATGACGAGCCTGATGACGTTGTGCATGGTCACGTAGTGTTTTCCATTCAATACCTGAAAACTTAACGGCCTGCGTATAACCTTTGATGTCTTGCATAATCATGGCAGCATAACGATCTCGCCATACATTCTTGTGTAATTGATTGGCTTTTAAGTATTGTTGAACCAATTCACGTCGTTGATGCGTATTCGCTTGTTGTTGTAATTTTTCTAGTGTGATCCGTGGATAATAAGATAATGCAGTCTTATAACGTTCAGGATCTTGCATGATGAAAGATGCAAGTCGATCACGTTCGGCACTCGCATCACGGAATGTCGTATAAGCAGCGCTTTTTTCTACTAGCTCCCAACGTTGAGAACGAAAATCAATCGCTCCCAAACCAACAGAAATCGCCTCTGCTTGTACAGCAGCCCATGCTTTACCCATTGTTTGTGATGCTTCTGCATAATGGGATACAGATTTTGCGTCAACACGACGTGCTTTGATCTCAACAACATTCGGATCTAAATAGAGTTCAGGATTGCCCTTGATTAGCGAATCATAACGCTCCGTTAATTGCTCTACCCATTGCGCTAATTTTTCTCCCCATTTACCTTGCAGACGTTTTAAGATCGCATCTGCAATTAAAATTCCGCGACGTAATGCAAAGGCATATGGAAAATCTAATACACTATCCTTAATGGCAAATCGTCCCAAACCTAATTTTAGGGAAGCTAAATCCTTATAAACACTTTGATCAACAATCATGCGGTATATATTGCGGTGCCTCGTTCCTGCAACGTAAGCCAAACAACGATCCCAGCCTGAACTGCCAATATAAGACCATATGGTTTCTTTAGTCATCCCTTGCACTTTATGCACAGTTGCTACATAACCATGAGCAAAGGCTTTATAACGATTAACAGGGATAGTCACATGACGTTCAGCCTTTCCATCCACAATAACGTGAATACCAGTCAACACTTGTTTCTCGTTATAAATAAATTCTTTTACAGTACCAAATTGACCATTACGCACCCCTATCATGTAACTGTTTTCTAAAAAGAGCAGTCGGTCGCCAATACTGATTTCAGCGCGTCCGTCTGCCATATTTACTTTGATACCAGCTTCTAATTCACCGGCAGTAATTCGCTCGTCACGAAGCAAAGCATTTAATGCAGAGACTTCTTCACGTCGATGTGCAATCACCAATATATCGGACAATGCTTGACCTGTTGTGCGGCGATGCTCCATCCATTCTTGAACCAGTTGTTTTTTTGCTGAGTCTGCATTTTCTGCATATTGAATATCACCATGACGATGATAGGCTTCCAACGCCTGTGCGGTTTCTCCTGCCGCAAAATGACTCGTGGCTTTGCGTTGCCAAGGAGTACCCTGGCGATAAATTTCCATTAATTCTTTAAAGCCCGTCCGCTCTAGCAGGGCGCGGAAAGCCGCTCCGGGACCAATCGGCTGTAATTGTGCATGGTCGCCAATCAATACGAGTTTTGCAGAAGCACTCCGTACTGCATCTAAAATTCTAACCAGAGTGGGGCTATCCACCATGCCCGCTTCATCTAAAACGATCACGTCTTTTTCGGTTAACTTGAGCGCGCCTTCTTGAAGCGATCTTTCCCAAGAAGCAATCGTTCTACTGGGGATATCACTGGATTCTTGCAGCCCTTCTGCTGCAATACCGGCAAGCGCTATCCCTTGAACTTGCAATCCTGCCTGCGCCCAAACTTCACGCGCAGCTCCTAATGAGAAGCTCTTACCCGTACCGGCACGTCCTACCCCACAAACCAAGCTACCACCGCGCGTTAGATGTTCGACAAATTCACGTTGCTCAGGGGTCAGCCCTATTTTCTTCTCAGTGGTATTTTTGCTGTTGAGAACCTCTTCATAGCGAACAAGGGTGGCATTCACTTTTTTGAGGGAAATACGAGTATGGCGACGATCACGCAGTTGATCGCCCAATTGCTGGAGTCGATTTTCAAGCACAAACAACCGGCGGGTGGTATAACGTTCACGGCCATCTTCACCAGGTCCCAAGGCGATTACGTCACGGGAATATTGAATATGATTTAAAAGAGAAGCAGTTTTTTCTGGATCGTCAGAAACTTCTGTAATGGCATAGATAAGTTGTCTATCCGTAAATACGGCTTCACGAGCTTCGAGTGCACGTAACACTTTTTGTGTCATAGCCTCCGCGCTCTTAGGATCATCAACATCAGTGTAACGGTCTAAATGACTCTTAACATCTTTTTCAGAAAATGCATCCTTCTGTTTCGACAATGCATCAAACAAGATATGGGGATCTGCCTCAACCCGTGCCCGATTAAGTTTTTGAGTCTCTTTGAATTCCTTAAAACGTTCTGTCTCAATACCGCGCTCAGCCATCTGAATGACCGCAGGACCCAAGTGTTTAGTAGGGATCAGATCGATGCCTTGGTCCGCGTAAGAACGATGATCAATTCGTACTGCATGGCCGCATTCCATTAAATGGCGATTGGCAACATCTGCCCATTGCTCACGATAACGCACGGTTTCACTTCGTGCATTCCAAGCCTCTACCACCTGACCAAAACCCTCTGATGTAATTTCACGCTTAGTAAGTAAAAGATGCGCATGAGGGTTACCATCTTTCCAGTGGATACTCCAATCAACAATCATTCCCTTTGAGGTACAAGCTGTTTCCACAAATTCACGTAAGGCAACGATATTTTCTTCGAGCGTCATTTCAATAGGAAGAGCGATTTCAATTTCACGGGCAAAACGCGCGTCAGAGCGTTTCTCTTGAGCATCAACCTGATTCCACATGTGTGATGCTCCTGCATGTTTTTCAGCAGCCTCTAAATCAACCAACTCCTGAACCCAATCGGGCGCATTATCAGGAACGCTTAATTCAGAATGGAGGACTTCTGGTTTATTGGATTCTTCACGCGGATCTTTCCACTCGCCTTCTTGCTCGCTATACATGGGCACGCCACGGCAATAGGCAGCGACCGCGATAATGTTCTTACCGCCGCCCTTAGATACTGGTTTGATGTTGAGATGGTAAATAGCCATAACAATCATTTTAGCAGAACCCGTCATGTTGCGCTAGCAACATGTAAGTGCGCACTTTATCTTTTTTGTTTTATGTTGTATTTTTGTCGTTTGTCTTACTTCAAAAGCCGTGCTATAGTTTTGTATGTTGAGCATAGCTAAAGCATTTGTACTTTGCGGTGCTTCCCTTCAAACCCAGTTAGCGAGGATCTGAATCATGTCTGACTATGCAGCAAAATTAGCCGCTAAAAATAAAGAGATTGAAGCCGCAAAAAAACAACTAGCCGAACTTATCGACACGCGAAAACAAGAAGTTGCTAAGCTGGTCCTGCAATTTTTGGAAAAACATGCCCTGCTCGAAATCTCGGACACCGCCTTGCTAGGCGCGCTTGATGAAATAAAAGAGGCCGCCGAAAGTAATAGCCCTCGCCTAGAGGAGCTAAAACAGCGTGGGGCGCGATTTCGTCCCGCCGCCAAGTCTGCTCGCTCAAAAGATAAAACGAGCCAGGCAAAAACTAACCCGACTCCGGCGACAATACAAGAGACTGCGTAAAGTGGAACGGGCAAATGATACGCGGCAGAAAATCCAGTGGGGTGGACTGGTGAAAAAAGCGGGATTGGATCAGGAATCTATGGAAGTGATATACGGGTTACTTTTAGAAGCAGCCGAAAAACTGCAAAGCAAAGAGGCTGATATGTTGCGAGCTGCTTGGCATTTAAAGGGGGAACAACAACATACAGAGGTGGGGATGATGGGGAGCTACTCAAAATTAATGGCAACTCCCTTAGATCATATTAATTAAAAATTTCAATGTCCTCTACTATTCCTAAATAATCGCTGAGATCGTCTGCCCTCTCCCATTTTTTATATTGGCGCTCTGCATGGTTATATCGATCCCGCGCATCCCCTACCTTATCTTGCATCTGTTCTATTTGTTCCTCAGTGGTTAACAGCCCCATTTCTTCGTCTCCTTCGTTTGCAAAAGCAATCAAACTACCTAGTGTAAAATTAAAAATTGTTACAACAATGATTCGCTTTATTATTGCATCCATGGTCATAGACTCCTCTGATTAAGGGTTAATTTTAAGTTTAATGGCTACCAGGAGACAGGAGAGCTGCCAATAATTTAGATACTCTGAATACCCCCATTTATTAATATCGTCAGCTATATTGCTTTCTATTTCTGCCTTCCAGCCTAACAATTCTTTTAAAGAATAATGCAAAGCTAATTGTTCAGAGTTCCAATTGTATTCTAAACGATCTTTAAAATCTGACCGTTTTTTTATAGATTTTAGTTCCTGCGCTCTTCTCTCCTTTACTTTAATTGCATCTGCAAAGATTTTTGAAATCACTAATGCCTCGATTTTTTTCATAATTCTTAAAGGATAATAGCCATTTCTTGAATAATAATTGTGATACTTTTGGCGAAGCTCATTAATCCACGTTAAAAGTTCTTCAGGGGTATAATGCTCAGCTAATTGGTTCGGCACCCAATTATAATAATTTCGCTTTTTCATAAAAGTGGTTCCTTAAAAAGTTTATTACCCTATCCCCCTTTCCAATCGGCTACGCTGTAGCCGATATTTTCTTATTTTCATCTTGCCGATAGTGATAAGAGTAACTGCCATGCGTATGGCGTATTTGATCCATACTCCAGGGTTTTCGGTTTTTAGATTTCCACTCGTGTGGACGAAAATACCAACATTTCTTAACGGGTCCCCACTTAAAGCCTGCCTCCTTTAATAGTTCTTTGTATTCTTTCGTATTGCCAGATACCCATACCCACGCGCCACAGATTTCAATCTCCAAACCTTGTAAACCACGAATAGCATTAAGTGCTCTACTAACGTCCTCACCATATTCTTGGCTTTTTGCTTCCAAGTGGCTAACATCTGTATAATCTTTTAAAACGTCGTAAGCGGCGTTAACAAGTTGCATCATTTCCAAGCTGGAAGGATTGCGATCAGGATGGTAAAGCATGGCGGCTTTACGATAGGCCGTTGTAATCATTTCAGGGGTTACAGGGTTGGCTACAATGTTCAAAATAGCTAAAGCATCATTGGGGGTCATTTTCATAGTTGGGTCTCCTGTCTAATAA
>JBIOEC010000021.1:0-9351 GCA_044445645.1 Gammaproteobacteria bacterium
AATTGCGCCCGCCCACGCACCGCGTCAATATGTACGCCATCTACCGCTAATTGCGGTAATAAGCGTTCATTATCATGCATACTGCCAAAATAACTAGCCAAGAGTAGTTTAACTTGCGATGGCTTCAAGGTTTCGTATGCGCTGAGCATAGCCGCTTGCCAATTGGCCGGTAAATCTAAGGCTAAAATAGGCTCATCAATTTGCACCCACTCCACACCTTGTTGAGCCAAACGCGCTAGGATTTCTTGATAAACTACTAATAATTCGGGTAATAATCTAAATTTGTCTTCATTATCATCTACACACTTACCTAACCACAAATAAGAGATAGGCCCGACTAAAACCGGTTTTACTTTATATCCAAGCGCTTGGGCTTCGGCCACTTGTTCAAATAAAGAATTCGAGCTTAAACGGAACGCTTGATTGGTAGCAAATTCAGGAACGATATAATGATAGTTGGTATCAAACCACTTAGTCATTTCACAGGCAATGACATCAGCACCTTGTGGGGCACGACCACGTGCCATGCGAAATAAGGTATCAATGCTAGCCACTTCTCCCGGCGTGTGGTTATAGCGAGCAGGGATGACACCTAATAGTAAAGACATTTCCAGCATATGATCATACCAGGCAAAATCGCCCACAGGCACTAAATCTAGACCAGCTTTCGCTTGCAAATGCCAATGTTGTTCACGCAAATCCTTGCCGACCGCAAGCAACTCATCCTGACTAATTTTGCCTTGCCAATAGTTTTCGAGTGCTTGTTTAAGTTCGCGTTGAGCACCCATGCGTGGAAAACCTAAGTTATGAGCTATTGCCATGTTACTTTTTCCTTTTGAGGATTTTAGAAAGTGTATAATTATATATTAGTATGAAATTGAATAGCGTGACAACTCATGATAGAAAATTCTCTAGTGGCTTATCCAAGATTGTTTACAAAATATACAAATAAAATTAACCACAACATATCCACAAGATACTCTGAAGTTTTGGACTTGAATTTTGGACTCAAACCCGTTATCTTGTATACATAGAAACAAACACCCCTAGATGTTGTGTTTAGCTGTCTAAGTAAGGTCAGTCTGTAAGCCCAGATCATGGAAGCATTTATTTTAAACCAAGGAGAAATTACATGGATAACCCTAGTGTTGCAGAAGCGAACTATGTCTCCAACCCTGCCGATGCCGCCAATTCAGAAGCCTCTTTTTTAAACTCCCTAGCAGCAGGACATTCGTTAAAAGTGATCCGTCGCGATGGGAAAATAGCTAATTATGACGACGGTAAAATTGCCGTTGCAATTACCAAAGCGTTTTTAGCCACTGAGGGAAATAAAGCCGCTGATTCAACGCGTATCCATGACACAGTAGCCAATATCACCCAACGCATTACGCAAACCTTTAACAAACGCATGCCTGATGGCGGCACTTTGCATATTGAATACATCCAAGACCAAGTCGAATTGGAACTCATGCGCGCAGGCTTGCATAAGGTAGCTAGAGCCTATGTATTATATCGGGAAGAACGTCGTAAAGCTCGTGAAGCTGAGCAAGCACTATCCGCGCAGCAAGCTGCCGAAGTCAAAATAAGAGTCACCTTAGAAAATGGTGAGCTTGTTCCACTCGATACCCATTACTTAAAACAAATCCTGGCATCCGCATGCGCCGATCTACAATATGTGAGCCAAGATCAGATTTTACAAGAAAGTATTCAGAACCTTTACGATACCGTGCCCATGAAAAATGTGCATACGGCATTAGTGATGAGCGCCAGAACGTATATTGAAAAAGAACCTAACTATACATATGTCACCGCACGTCTACTACTCAATGAATTACGCGAAGAAGGCTTGCTGTTTCTTAACATGCCCCATCGGGTAACCCAACAAGAAATGGCAAATTGCTATCCTGAATGTTTAAAATTATTCCTTAATAAAGGTATTGAAAAAGAACTCATCGATCCACGGTTAAAAGAGTTTGACCTAATCAAACTGGGTAAAGCCTTAGTAGCTGAACGCGATCTGCAATTTACCTATCTAGGATTGCAAACACTCTATGATCGTTATTTTATCCAATCTGAAGGCACTCGCTTTGAATTGCCACAAGTATTTTTTATGCGGGTTGCCATGGGCTTAGCGCTTAATGAACCAGAAAAAGAAAAGTGGGCTATTGAATTTTATAATATATTATCCACTTTCGATTTCATGAGCTCCACCCCTACCCTATTTAATTCAGGAACGTTGCGTCCACAATTATCTAGCTGTTATTTAACCACGGTCCCTGATGATCTAGCAGGTATTTATGACGCGATTAAAGATAATGCTTTATTACAAAAATATGCCGGTGGTTTAGGTAATGACTGGACTCCCGTGCGCGCACTAGGCGCTAGCATTAAAGGTACTAATGGTAAATCGCAAGGGGTAGTGCCTTTCTTAAAAGTTGCCAATGATACAGCCGTCGCGGTGAATCAAGGTGGAAAGCGCAAGGGTGCATTGTGTAGCTATCTAGAATCATGGCACTTAGATATTCTAGAATTTTTGGAATTACGCAAAAACACGGGTGATGAACGGCGTCGCACCCATGATATGAACACTGCAAATTGGGTTCCCGATTTATTAATGAAGCGTATCGATCAAAATGCAAATTGGACGCTATTCACACCAGATGAAGTGCCTGACCTACATGATTTATATGGCGAAGCATTTGAACAAGCTTATGTGGCCTATGAAAACGCTGCTGCACAAGGTAAGATCAAAAATTATAAAACTATTGCTGCGGTAGATTTGTGGCGGAAAATGTTGGGCCTATTGTTTGAAACCGGACATCCATGGGTAACATTTAAAGATGCATGTAATTTACGCTCACCCCAACAACATGTAGGGGTCATTCACAGTTCGAATTTGTGTACTGAAATCACTTTAAATACCTCTATTGATGAGATTGCCGTATGTAATCTAGGTAGTATCAATTTGGTACGCCATGTTTCTGCACAAGGACTGGATGAAGTAAAATTAGAAAAGACGATTAAACTGGCTGTTCGGATGTTAGATAATGTGGTGGACGTTAACTTTTATTCTGTACCACAAGCTAAAAATTCTAATATGCGTCACCGCCCAGTAGGAATGGGCTTAATGGGCTTTCAAGACGCCTTGTATATTCAGGGTTTCTCCTACACTTCTGATGCAGCAGTAGAGTTTGCTGATCGCTCCATGGAAACTATCAGCTATTATGCCATTAAGGCTTCTACTGATTTAGCCGAAGAACGTGGACCTTATAGTACATTTGCAGGTTCATTATGGAGCAAAGGTATTCTTCCCATCGACTCTATTCAACTCTTAGAGGCCAACCGAGGTGCTAAGTACCTACAGCAAGATCGTTCCATGACTAAAGATTGGAACACTCTGCGTAAACGTGTTATGCAAGTGGGAATGCGCAACTCCAATGTAATGGCTATTGCTCCTACTGCTACTATTTCAAATATTTGCGGAGTCAGCCAGTCTATTGAACCTACATACCAAAACCTCTATGTGAAATCGAATCTTTCTGGCGAATTCACGGTTATAAATCCCTATCTAGTAGAAGAGCTGCGTGCGCATAACTTATGGGATGATGTAATGGTAAATGATCTGAAATACTTCGATGGTAGTTTGCAACAAATCGATCGAATTCCTGCTGATATCAAAGAGCGCTATGCAACTGCGTTCGAGATCGATGCTTTGTGGTTAGTAGAAGCCGGATCGCGTAGACAAAAATGGATCGATCAAGCACAATCCTTGAACTTATATATGGCAAAACCATCCGGCAAAAAATTAGATACCCTATATCGTACAGCATGGCTACGTGGTCTAAAAACCACTTATTACTTGCGTAGTATGGGTGCGACAGGAACTGAAAAATCCACAGTAAGCCAAGGCGTACTGAATGCAGTAAAAAATGAACCAACGGTTCTAAGCACAGCTAAAGTCTGCTCGATACTCGATCCAGACTGCGAAGCTTGCCAATAACAGAAAAATTAAAATTGTAGGAGTTATATACATATGTCTGAAGCAATTAAAGGTGGTTATACAGGTTTAGAAGCCCTTGAAATGGGTGCAGCGCGAATTCAAGTCGATGATAAACAAATCATTAACTGCCGCGCTGATTTAAATCAACTTGTGCCATTTAAGTATCCTTGGGCCTGGCAAAAATATTTAGATGCCTGCGCAAACCACTGGATGCCCACAGAAATTAGCATGTCAGCCGATCTGGCTTTGTGGAAAAGTGCTGATGGTTTAACCGAAGACGAGCGCATGATTATTGAACGCGCCATGGGATTCTTCTCCACCGCCGATTCTTTAGTCGCGAATAATCTAGTACTAGCGGTTTATCGCCATATCACTAATCCTGAATGCCGCCAATACATACTACGCCAAGCATTTGAAGAAGCACTGCATACTCATGCCTATCAATATATCATTGAAAGTTTAGGTATGGATGAGGCCCGCGTATTTAACATGTATCGTGAACTACCCTCGGTAGCACTCAAAGCTTCATGGGCATTACCCTATACCCAAAGTTTGGGGGATGCTAACTTCAAAACAGGTACTCTGAAAAATGATCAGCGTTTACTGCGTGATTTAATTGCCTTTTATGTGGTCTTTGAGGGTATATTTTTCTATGTGGGTTTTTCACAGATTTTATCGATGGGTCGTCGCAATAAAATGGTGGGTACTTCAGAACAATTGCAGTACATTCTACGCGATGAATCTATGCATTTAAATTTTGGTATTGATGTAATTAATCAAATTAAAATTGAAAATCCAAATTTATGGACAGCTGAATTTCAAAAAGATGCTATTAGGATTATTCGTGAAGGTGTTGATCTGGAATGTCAGTATGCCATCGATACGATGCCTCGTGGAGTATTGGGATTAAACGCCGGTATCTTCCAAGAATATGTAAAATTCATTGCTAACCGTCGCTGCGTTCAAATTGGCTTAACTGAACAATATCCTGGCGTTACCAATCCATTTCCATGGATGAGTGAAATTGCCGATCTAAAGAAGGAAAAGAATTTCTTTGAAACACGGGTTATTGAATATCAAGCTGGCGGCACGCTATCTTGGGAAGATTAAGGGAAGGTAACTACTCAAGGAACCTTGCTATTTTGTCAAGGTTCCCCAAGTTTCAAGCAGGGCAAATGCATCTAAATTATCGACATCGTCATTCTCACTGAGCATACCCCTCACCCGCTGCGACAGGAAAGCAAAAGCGTCGCAACGACCTCTCCCTCAAGGGGAGAGGTGATTTAAATTCCCTCTCCCCTTGAGGGAGAGGGTGAGGGGTATGCTCAGCGAGAATGGCGTATTTTTTGGGTTTATTGGCAATAATTTTAGATGATCTTGCCCTGAAGTTTCAACCTAGAAAAAGCAGCTGCCATCGTAGAGAGCCTTTAAGGGACTGGAGATAGAGACTTTTTTACTGCTTTTTCTAGGTTCAAGGCTAAGGGCGTGAACAGTTACCTTCTGTTGTAGATTCCCTCTGAGAGAACGATTCTTATAAGATAATTTTTTTCGTCAGGAATGACGCCTTGGGAATTAAGTTAATTCTGAATTAATCACTTGCTCAAACTCTCATAACGTTTTATCATTGCAAAACCTAAAACGACCCCTTTGTTTGTTATCAAATCAACTATCGGCGGTTAAGATACGTAATAGACCGGTAATTAAGCTATTACCAATACACAATCTAACTTACTTAAAGGCGAAGAAAAATATGCGAGCATTATTAGTAGAAGATGATCAATTATTAGGCGATGGATTACGCAATGGATTAGATCATAAAGGATACACCGTTGATTGGTTAAAAGACGGACAAGAAGCAGAACATGCGCTAGTAAATGAATCATTCGATGTGATTATTCTAGATTTAGGCCTCCCCCGCCGCTCAGGCTTAGATGTTATTAAAGATGTGCGTGGCAAAGGGGTGGAAACTCCCATATTAGTCCTCACCGCACGGGATGAAATAGAACAACGCGTCACCGCTCTCGATTCTGGAGCAGATGACTACTTAACCAAGCCTTTTAATTTGGAAGAATTAGCCGCACGTATACGCGCATTGATTCGTCGTACCAGTGGTCGCGCTGAACCCACTATCAATTATGGCCAGCTCAGCCTAGACCCTGCATCTCATATGGTTTACCGCAAAGGCCGGCAAATCAATGTTTCTCCAAAAGAATTTGCGTTATTGCACAAATTACTAGAAAACATGGGACGTGTATTATCCCGCGAGCAACTGGCGCAAACGATTTACGGCTGGGACAATGAAATAGATAGTAACGCGGTAGAAGTGCATATTCATAACTTGCGCAAAAAATTAGGTATAAAAATTATCCGTACCATTCGCGGCGTAGGCTATATGGTGGATAAGGGTAGCAAGCAGCTGTAACTGCTGTCAATATTTTAGGGGCGGCGGACACTCGCTCGTCCCTACTACAGACTACAAATTTCACTTACCTATGATCACAATCCGCAGCAAATTACTTATCATATTATGGCTAGTCATAACAGCACTCCTTCTCTTAACGGGGTATTGGAATTATCTTAATACTCGCGAACAACTGCTGGAGCTTATCAATACTAAACTCACACCTGAAACCATGACGTTTCTGGTGGAAAATATTGTTTTAGTACAGTCGATTCCCATGCTATGTTTATGGTTTGTACTATTGCTCCTTACCGGATTAAGCATACGCTGGAGTTTAAAACCTCTGGAAAAAATCAGCACAGATATTTCCTTACGTCACCCCGATTACTTAGCGCCTCTGAACGATAAAAAGATTCCTCTGGAAATTAAACCCATGATTGCCCAGATAAATCATTTATTTGCCCGCCTACGCGAAGCTCAGGTACGTGAAAAACGTTTTACCGCCGACGCTAGCCATGAATTGCGAACCCCATTAGCTGCGGCAAAAATCCAAGCAGAAGTTGCTCTAGCCACAACTGATGCGCAAAAACGCGAACAGGCGTTAGAAAAAACTATTTTATGTGTAGATCGATGTACCAACCTAATCCAGCAGCTAGGCATTCTAGCCAAACTCAAACCCCACCAAGAGATGAATGATGTAACCGAAGTTAATCTCACCTCTGTAGCTGCTGAGGTGATAGCAGAACTCGTTCCATTAGCCCTGGATAAATCCATTGATATTCAACTCGACGCTGAGCCGAATGCAAATATCCAGGGCAATTTTGCTTATTTACGCATTATGATGCGCAATATTATTAATAACGCAATATGCTATAGCAACTCACACGAAACCATTCTAGTAGAAATTAGTAAAGCGCCACGCTACATCTTATTTAGAGTGGAAGATCATGGACCCGGTATTCCTGCAGAAATGCATGAAAGAGTATTTGAGCGGTTTTATCGCGGATTAGGACATGCGACTTCAGGCAGTGGTTTAGGATTAGCCATTGTCGATCAAATTGTTGTGTTACATCATGCATCTATTCAGCTAGGCAAACCACGCGTTGGGAAATCAGGCTTGTGTTTTGACGTGGTATTTCCGATTATACCAACGCCATAATGCCGCACAAGGACCTGAAAGTGCATATAAGAAAAAAGCTCCGAATAACATGACTGGCGGATCTAGCGAAATCGCTACAAAACCCAAAACGATAACCCACATAACAATAAAAGGTACTCGCCCACGTAAATCGATTTGTTTGAAACTATAAAAACGAATGTAGCTAACCATTAGTACACTAACCATTGTAGTTAATAAAGCCAAAACCACAGCAACAGAAGTACCTTCAATGTTAAGCACATGGACTAAGCCAATGAAACCGGCTAACACACCTGCGGCAGCAGGAGAAGGTAACCCAACAAAATAACGGCGATCCACGGTTGCTGTTTGCGTATTGAAGCGGGCCAAGCGTAACGCCGCCGTTGCAACATAGAGAAATGCAATGGACCAACCCAGCTTACCTAAATCAACCATTACCCAGCTATAAGCCACCAATGCTGGGGCTAATCCAAAGGCTACGATATCGGCTAAACTGTCGTACTGCGCGCCAAATTCTGTTTGGGTATGAGTTAAACGGGCTACACGACCATCCAGTGTATCCATAACCATCGCAACAAAAATAGCCGTGGCAGCTAGAGCAAAATCACCATTCATACCAGCAATAATGGCATAAAATCCTGCAAGCAAGTTAATCGTAGTAAAAAGATTGGGCAATAAATAAATGCCTTTATGTCGACTTTTCTGCAAGAATTCCGACATGTTATTTCCTTTTTCTATAAAATATCATAAGCACTCATACATATACCTGAAGGTAACTACTCGCGCCCTCCACAATAAACTTGGAGAATCGTGAGGAATTAGAGAATATCACCAAAATTTCCTTCCTCACCTTTCTCACCATCGGCAGCACCGGTTATGAACGCTTCGCGGCTAATGAGATATCCATCGCGGATGAATGAGTATTGATCTAATGCAGCTACCGCCAGCAAACCTTCGGTCTCAATAAATTTAGAACGCTGGTTTATTGCAAATAATGCTGCACTACCCCACTCTACTGAATCGTGCAAATAAGGCCACGGTGTCATATATAAATCCGCTACTACCCCAATTCCATCACGTGTAGTGGTAGGTCCAAACAACGGAACAAAGATATAGGTAGAATTTTCCCAACCCCAACGCGCAAGGGTTTGTCCTAAGTCAGATTTGCGGTATTCAAAGCCTAATGGAGTAGCGGGATCAAATAGACCACCTATTCCAACTGTAGTATTAATGACCAACCGTGATCCACTGTTTAGCGCGGCCTTAGGCCTTAGCTGTAATATGTTATTAACAGTGATGGGAATATGGTCCACATTAGAGAAAAAATTACCCACTGCTTTACGGCCTGGAGGGGGAACAATAGCTCGATACACAACGGCGAATGGGCGGAAAAAGCGCTCATCTATCCAGTTATGTAAAGCAAATAGTTTACGATTCATGGGTTCTAAAGGATCTTCAATGACCACTTCTTCTTCATAGTAATCCATATCCGCTTCTTCAGAAGCATCCTCGTATTTTGCTTGTTTAGCACATGCTGCAAATCCGAAAGGAAGAGTGGCAAACAGAATTATGGCAAGAATTTTTTGCAGAACCATACGCAATTTCCTATTTGTATAAAAACTGATCTATGAGAAATACCAAGAGCAAATTGTAGCAAAATAACTCAGATCTGTACAATCTACAAAGCAAGCTCATCTAAAATTATTGCCAATAAATTCAAAAAAATCCGTCATTCTCGCTGAGCATACCCCTCACCCTAACCCTCTCCCTCAAGGGGAGAGGGAATTTAAATCACCTCTCCCCTTGAGAGAG
>JBIOEC010000022.1:0-9296 GCA_044445645.1 Gammaproteobacteria bacterium
GGAATATACAATATTAGTTATTTACCATTAGTTTTTTCTTTGACATATTTATTGTTTGTTATCAGAATTCTATTTATCTTTCCCATAGAGAAAATAAGTATTCCCTTATTAGAAATTACGATAATCTTTTTAGTGATGACGTCTTTAAGTAGCATTTTGTACTTGCATCAACAACCCTTGGGGGTGGAGCTTTGTCTTACTGTCGTTTTTCTAACCAATCTATCGGATGTATTTGCCTTATTAGGAGGGGCTACCTTGGGTAAAAAACATCTGCTACCGCAGATCAGCCCAAATAAAACTATTGCCGGAGTTATAACAGCTTTAGTAGCAACTGTAGGACTGGCTTTTATTTTTAATCAAGGTTTGGGATTGGGATTAGATGGGTGGGCGGTTATTTTTTTCGGCAGTATTATTAGTATTTCCGCACAAGCAGGAGATTTAGTTGCCTCTTTTGCTAAGCGCCAAGCTGGGATTAAAGATTTTGGCAATCTTATACCAGGGCATGGTGGAATTCTGGACAGATGCGATAGTTTAATATTTTCTTTACCTATAGCTATTTTGTGCTTAGTAGGCATAGGAACAATATGAGCCTGCTTCATCCGTTCATCTCTTTTATTAGCTTCAGATGAACATTTTAAAGCTGGACAGTTTTTGTGCTCTCTACATGAGAGAGCAAGAGTTTTGACAGTAGGCTTGGTAAACGTTATCATACGCGTTTGAATTCTTTCGTCATATGAGGAGAACATTATGGCAGTTCCAAAGCGCCGCACGAGCCGTTCACGTAGAGGCATGCGTCGTGCGCACGATAGTTTAGCAAATCCTACATTATCAACTGATAAAGTGACTGGGGAAGTCCATCGTCGCCATCATGTAACCGCAACCGGTTATTATCGTGGCCGGCAAGTGATTAATGTTGCCGTTGAAGAAATTAATTCAACAGACGAGTAAAAGCTTGGATAATATTCGTATTGCATTAGATGTAATGGGAGGCGATTTTGGCCCTGAGGTCACTCTCCCTGCCGCTATGGATCGTCTGCAACGGTACCCCCAGTTGCAAATTGTACTGGTTGGCGATGAATCGGCTATTAACTCTCATTTGCATAGTCGTTATAAAACAGAAGCAAAACGCTTTGCGGATCGTTGGTCCGTGCAACATGCACCAGATAAAGTCGATATGGACGAATTACCTGCGCATGCATTGCGCAAAAAGCGTAACTCTTCCATGCGTATTGCCTTAGATTTAGTAAAAGCGGGTAGCGTACAAGCTTGTGTCAGCGCAGGGAATACTGGCGCCTTAATGGCAATGGCCAGATTTGTATTAAAAACTCTGCCCGGAATTGACAGGCCTGCAATAGCCAGTTCTTTACCTACGCGTAAAGGACAGTGTTTAATGCTGGATTTGGGCGCTAATGTTGATTGCCAGGCGCAGCATTTACTGCAGTTTGCGGTGATGGGGTCTGTGTTGGCTTCAGCTGTGTATGAAATACCAAGCCCACGTGTGGGATTATTGAATATTGGTGTCGAACAGATTAAAGGTAATGAGCAAGTTAAAGAGGCTGCTCGTTACCTGCAAACTATTAACGAAATTAACTATATCGGTTACGTTGAAGGTGACGGTATTTATGCAGGTGATGCAGATGTAATTGTCTGCGATGGTTTCGTTGGTAATGTTGCCTTAAAAACTAGCGAAGGCTTGGCTAAGATGCTGATTGATATGATCAGAAAGCACGCCAAGGCAAACTGGTTTAATCGTTTAGCTGCGTTAATGGCAACACCCATGTTAAAAGCATTGGCTCATGAAATGGATCCCAAACGATATAATGGTGCTAGCTTATTAGGTTTGCGCGGTACAGTAATAAAAAGCCATGGAGGTGCTGACGAATTGGCATTACGTTATGCGATTGACGAATGCGTAAGTGAAGTAGAGCATAATGTAACTCAGCTTGTAGCTGATCAAATTACCACCTTAATAAAGGAAATGTCATTAACTGTATGAAAAATACCTACATTTCAGGCACAGGAAGCTATTTACCCTCACAAATACTCACCAACGATGAATTATCTAAACGTATAGACACTTCAGATGAGTGGATTTTTTCGCGTACAGGCATTAAAGAACGTCATATCTCTTCCGATCAAGAAACTGCTAGTATGATGGGCACAGCGGCTGCTAAACAAGCATTGGCAGCTGCCAATCTTAAACCCGAACAAATTGATATGATCATTGTGGCAACCTGCACGCCGGACCAAGTATTTCCTAGTACTGCATGCCTAATTCAAAGAAATTTAGATATGCCCTCGATCCCTGCATTTGATATTCAAGCGGCATGTTCTGGGTTTATTTATGGTATGGATTTTGCTAATAAATGTATTAGTTTCGGGAACGCAAAACATATTTTGGTTGTGGGCTCAGAAGTTATGTCACGCACAGTAAATTGGGACGACCGTAGTACGTGCGTATTATTTGGCGATGGTGCTGGTGCAGTCATCTTAAGCTCACGTGATGAGCCTGGAATTGTCTGGACTAAATTAGGTGCCAATGGGAAGTATGCAGAGCTTTTGTACTATGATAATTTTATCCATCAAGCCGATAGAAGCGCATGCTATATGCATTTGTCCGGCAATGAAGTATTTAAAGTGGCGGTTAAAACGTTAGAGCAGATTGCTCAGAATGCTCTGGACGAGAATAATTTAAGTAAGGGAGAAATCGATTGGTTGATCCCCCACCAAGCCAATGTGCGTATTATTCAAGCTATGGCCAAACGCTTAGGTGTTCCTATGGAGAATGTCATACTGACATTAGCGGAGCATGCCAACACTTCTGCGGCTTCCATTCCTTTAGCTCTAGATTATGGAGTTAGAGAGGGGCTTGTTCAACGTGGTCAATTGTTGTTGTTAGAAGCGTTTGGTGCAGGATTTACTTGGGGTGCTGCCTTAGTTCGTTATTAGTTTCTCAGATCATTAACAAAAAAAAGGGAATAAAAATGAATATACAAGCTATAGTTTTTCCTGGACAGGGTTCACAAGCGGTTGGAATGCAAGCTGATATAGCGGCTGAATATCCAATAGTGAAGCAAACCTTTGCTGAAGCCTCTAAACAATTAGGTTATGACTTGTGGGAACTCGTTCAGACCGGTCCTGCAGAAAAACTAAACTCTACCGTGCATACTCAGCCCGCTATTCTTACCGCTAGCATTGCTATTTGGCGGATTATCAATGAAAAACACGCTTTAAAGCCAGAGTTTTTGGCAGGCCATAGTTTGGGTGAATATTCTGCATTAGTAGCTGCAGGGGCTATTGAATTTCCAGATGCGGTTAAACTGGTAGCTGCCCGTGGTAAGTTTATGCAGGAAGCTATTGCTGTAGGTGTGGGTGCTATGGCAGCTATAGTAGGTTTAAGTGCTGCGCAAGTAATAGAAATTTGCGATCAAGCTGGGCAACAAGAAATGGTTGAGGCCGTTAACTTCAATGCCCCCGATCAGGTCGTGATTGCTGGACATGCGCCCGCGGTGGATCGTGCTTGTATTATGGCTAAAGCGCAAGGTGCAAAATTGGCTATTGTGTTACCCGTAAGTGTTCCTGCACATTCCGAACTCATGGAACCCGCAGCTGAACGCTTAGCTGAATTGTTGAAAACAGTATCAATACAAAAACCTAATTTTCCGGTGATCAATAATGTCGATGTAGCTATCGTATATGAGCCCGATGCCATTCGAGATGCCCTGGCTAGACAATTACATTCTCCAGTACGCTGGGTAGAAACCATTGAGAAAATGGCGAATAGCAATGTGCAAACTATTTTAGAGTGTGGTCCAGGCCGCGTACTATCGGGTTTAATTAAGCGTATTGCACCTAATATAAATTGCCAAACCACCCATGATAAAGCAGCTTTAGCCGCTTTATAGGAGAGTAGTGAAATTATGTCAAAAATCGTATTAATTACCGGCGCCAGTCGTGGAATAGGTTGGGCTATTGCCGAACAATTCTCTACCCCGGATTATATAGTCGTAGGGGCAGGTTCTAATGAAGAGAGCGCAGCTAAAATTACTGAACAACTGGCGGCTCGTTCACAACAAGGAATGGGAATCGTGCTAAACCTGACAGATTCAAAAAGTATTACCGAGGCTTTAGCAACGATTAAAGCTACATATAATGCCAGTCCACTTATTTTAGTGAATAATGCAGGCGTTACTCAAGATAATCTATTACTTAGAATGAAAGATGCCGAGTGGGACACTGTAATGAATACCAACTTAACTGGCACTATGCATTTGACCAAAGCCTGTTTACGTGGAATGCTCAAGGCTGAATGGGGACGAATTGTTTCATTAGGCTCAGTGGTAGGCGCCATGGGAAATGCGGGTCAATGTAATTATGCCGCTGCTAAAGCAGGTTTAATTGGTTTCAGCAAATCATTAGCGCGGGAAATCGCAAGTCGTAATATTACCGTGAATGTAGTTGCTCCAGGTTTTGTGCGTACCGATATGACAGCCAGTTTACCGGAAGATATAGTAGAAAGCTTATTGAAACAAACTCCTATATCACGCTTTGCTGAGCCTAGTGAGATTGCCGCAGCTGTGGGGTTTTTAGCCTCCGATCAAGCCGGGTATATTACCGGGGAAACTTTGAATATTAATGGCGGCATGTACATGGTATAGTGTACGGCAATTTCTGGGAATTGCTGAGTGGTGTACTGCTGGCTTTAAAGTGATATAATTTATTTTTATAGCCAACAGTTTTTGGCAAAGCTTCGATGAGACTGTTTCCTGGTTTTACGAGGCACAACCCTCGGTCCAGGAAGTGAATGTTAGGTGCATGTCGTACCCAGCATTTTCTTCCCGGATAACTTCTTCATCGCAAGAAGAACAGTTATTAATTGTTTAATCAACTAAAAAAGGAGAATGCATATGAGTACAGTTGAAGAACGGGTAAAGAAAATTATCTGCGAACAACTTGAAGTTAAAGAAGAAGAAGTGGTGCCTGCTGCATCATTAGTCGATGACTTGCGTGCTGATTCATTAGATGCCGTAGAATTAGTTATGGCATTAGAAGAAGAATTTGAAATTGAAATTCCTGATGAAGAAGCAGAAAAAATCATAACAGTTAAGGATGCTATTGATCATATTAATGATCACTTAAATACAAAGGGTTAATTTCAGAGGGTAATGCGCTATGATGAATAAACGACGGGTAGTGATCACCGGAACAGGAATGATTACACCGTTAGGACATAATACCGAAGATACTTGGGCTGCCTTGTTAGCGGGAAAAAGTGGAATTCATGATATAAGTGAGTTTTTAGGTAAAGACCACGAAAGTTTTCCTGTAAGATTTGGCGGGCTAATTCGTGATTTTGATCCCACTCAATATTTATCTAAAAAAGATGTGCGTAAATTTGATGGTTTTGTGCATTACGCTGTCGCTGCCGCTGCACAAGCAATGCAAGACGCGGGTATTGAAGAGGTTGATGTGCAGATGGGCGATCGCATGGGCGTAGCTTTAGGATCTGGAATTGGTGGTATTTCCTCCATCGAAGAAAGTCATGAAGTTTTAATGACCAAAGGTCCACGTAAAGTATTACCCTCTTTTATCCCTGGAGCCATTTGTAATATTGCAGCTGGCTTAGTCTCCATGCAATATGGTTTTCGTGGTCCTAATCTTTGCATTGTAACTGCCTGCACGACTGGGGCTCACAATATTGGTGAAGCCGCGCGTCTTATCGCGTATGGCGATGCTGATGTTATGATCGCGGGCGGGGCTGAAAAAGCCAGTCGGTTAGGTATTGCTGGTTTTTCTGCCATGCGCGCACTCTCGCAACGTAACGATGATCCTGAAGCGGCAAGCCGTCCATGGGATAGAGATCGTGATGGATTTGTATTAGCCGAAGGTGCTGGTATTGTAGTTTTAGAGGAATATGAGCATGCTAAACGGCGTGGCGCTAATATCTACTGTGAACTCATCGGTTATGGATTAAGTGCAGATGCGTATCATATCACTTTACCTGATGGGATTGGGGCAGAATCGGCAATGCGCCATTCATTAAAAGATGCCAATATTAATCCCGATCAAGTTGATTATATCAATGCTCATGCAACTTCGACCATTGCCGGAGATTTAACTGAAAGCCAAGCTATTGAAAGAGTTTTTGGTGATCACGCCCGTACTAAGTTAGCAGTCAGCGGAACTAAATCCATGACAGGACATTCACTAGGCGCCATTGGTGCAGTAGAAGCTATATTCTGTGCGCTAGCTCTGCGCGATCAAGTGGTACCTCCTACCATTAATTTAGATAATCCAGCAGAAGGCTGTAATCTAGATTATGTTCCTAAAATAGCAAGACAAATGAAAGTGAATATTGCTGTTTCAAATTCATTTGGTTTCGGTGGTACAAATGCGAGTATAGTATTGCGGAAGATTTAATTCATGCGCAAACTTATCTACTTTTTGCTTGGCACCTGCGTTCTTTTAGGGGTCGCTGGAGCCGGTTTTGCCTGGCAAGTACAACATTTTCTTCAAACCCCGGTTTCTGTGGGCCAGGATGGTATTCTTTATGAAATTCCTCCTGGCAGTACCATTAACCAAGTAGCGCAACAATTACATCAGCAGAATATCATTTCTCATCCTCGGTTATTTGTTTGGTTGGCCGAGCTGACGGATAAAGACGAAGCGATAAAAGCCGGAGAATATGAGATTCTTCCTGGCACGTTACCTGAACAATTACTAGAGCAATTTGCTTCAGGTAAAGTCAAGCAGCATGATTTGCGCATAGGTGAGGGATGGACCATCCACGATGTATTGGCTGCAGTGTCTGCGCATCCTAAATTAAAACATACTTTAAAAAGCTATAAACCAGAATATGTTGCCCGCCAATTAGGTGTGCGAACTCCGCATCCCGAGGGCTGGTTTTTTCCGGATACATACCATTTTCCTAAAGGGACTACGGATGTGGCTTTTTTACAGCGCGCTCACACTAAAATGCAGGTAGAACTCGCGCGTGAATGGGCAGGCCGTGCGCCGAATTTGCCGTATAAATCTCCCTATGAAGCGCTGATCATGGCGTCTATTATTGAGAAAGAAACCGGTCTTTCGGTTGAGCATCGTGAGGTAGGGGGCGTTTATGTACGTCGCTTAAAAATTAATATGCGTTTACAGGCTGATCCAACCGTGATTTATGGATTAGGTGATGCTTATGAAAAACCACTTACCCGAACCAATTTAAAAACCCATACGCCTTATAATACCTATATGGTGAAGGGGCTACCGCCTACGCCAATTGCGATGCCAGGTTTAGAGGCTTTGAATGCCGCTATGCATCCGGCACCCGGAGATGCTTTATATTTTGTTGCCACAGGGGATGGAGGACATTCTTTTTCTTCTTCTCTCGAGGAGCATAACAGGGCAGTTGCGCGTTATCGAGAATGGCAAAGATTAAATCCGGAAACGGAAGTGCGTTAAACGGGCCTCAAACTATGCAACACTCCGGAAAACTCATTACCATCGAAGGAATTGAAGGCGTAGGAAAATCTACCCAAATTGCTGCCGTCGCTAATTATTTACGTAAACAGCAAATTTCTCATATTACCACTCGCGAACCCGGTGGCACGCCATTGGCCGAAGATATTCGCAATTTAATCCTACAACCTCGTGCAGAACCTGTAGCGGTAAATACTGAGTTATTACTATTATTTGCCAGTCGTGCACAACATTTAGCGCAAATTATTCTTCCAGCACTGGCGCGAGGTGATTGGGTTATCTGTGATCGCTTTATCGATGCAACATATGCCTATCAAGGCGGTGGTCGTAAGGTACCTATGCCAAGAATTCAAGAATTAGCTGCCTGGACTTTAGGGAATTTTAAGCCAGATTTAACTCTATTGTTGGATGCCCCGGTAGAATTAGCTTTGGCACGGGCTAAAGCACGCTCAAACGCCTCCGATCGCTTTGAAGATGAAAAAACGGAATTTTTTACTGCAGTACGTGCGATGTATTTAGAATGTGCCAAAGCCGAACCTAAACGTATTCAAGTGATTGCAGCAGAGCATGCTCTGGAAACAGTGACGCAATCCATAATCCAAGTTCTGGATACATTCCTGGAAAATCGAGACAAAGTATGAGTATTTTTCCTTGGCAACAAGAATTATGGCAACGTTTAGTAAATGCAAAAACGCAGCAACGTATGCCGCACGCTTGGTTGGTTAGTGGTGGGAACGGAGTAGGAAAAAATCATTTTGCCTATGAAGTAGCTGGATGGTTGCTATGCTCGCAAAACTCTGACACTGCGTGTGGAGAATGTAGAGCTTGTCGTTTATGGGCCAGTCAGCAGCACCCGGATTTTTATGAGTTGTCATCCGATGATGAGTCAAAATTAAATATGGCAACTGCACGCGAATTAAAAATCAAACTATCCGATAGTGCACAACAGAATGGTGCTCGAGTCATCGTGATTAAATCGGCAGAACAATTAACCACCCCTGCAGCCAATGCATTGCTAAAATTAATTGAAGAACCTCCTGCAGAGGTTTATTTTCTACTTATCACCTCTAGGCCCATACTATTACCTATTACACTACGTAGTCGTTGTCAGAACTTACATATTCCTACTCCTGGTCCAGAACAAACTATTGTATGGCTGAAAACGCAAGGAGATTTTGCAGCAGCAGATATTACTAAAGCATTACATTTAACATTTGGCTCTCCTTTAGGCGCTTTAGCGATGTTATCTAAACCCAATTTAATTGCCGCACAAGAAGAAAAGACCCAAGACTTTCTGGCTGTGTTATCCGGGAAACAATCGGCTTTGTCTTTAGCTGCGAAATGGGCCTCCTTAGAGGCCGAAGATTTATTTTTAGCGATCGAGTATGTGCTAAGACGTTTGGCGCGACAAGCTGTGGGGGTCAATAATCAAGCTGCAGCTAAAGTTTCAGATGCAGTTAAATGGTTTAAGTTGTATGAGTTTATGCTCCGCAGCCATCAACAATTATTACAAGTCACCGGTTTAAATCGTCAATTGTTTTGGGAAAATTTTTTATTGAAATGTCAGTACTGAGAGGGGTCAAGTCCTGCAGAAAAGGGGTCAAGTCACAATATTTGACATTAGTCGCTAATGTCAAATATTGAGACTTGACCCCTTTTCCTGACCCCTTTTCCTCAGGACTTGACCCCTTTTCTGGAAATTCTTGAGACTTAATGGGATGGAGCCAACCACTCTAAGTACGGCATCATAATGTGCCAAAATGGTAAGATGAACCATTTAATAATAGAAGGAGGCTCCAAGATGAATATTACCGTATTAGGTA
>JBIOEC010000023.1:0-9214 GCA_044445645.1 Gammaproteobacteria bacterium
AATTAAAATTATAGCGGGATATGATATGGGGGGCAAGTAGAATCCAGGCGAAATCAGACATTTTGCCTGGATCCCATGGGCAAGCCGCTTGAATAATGGCATTGTATTTAAAACGGCAGCTCCAACTCGGGTGCTTGGGCTAATATCTGGGTACGAAATAGCTCTTGAATCTCAGATAAGGTTTGCTCATCATTCGCTTCAAAACGGCAAATCAAGGATGCAGTAGTATTAGAGGCACGTACTAGGCCCCAACCATTCACAAAGTCAGCGCGGATACCGTCGATAGTGCTAATTTCTGCATCTGGGAAAAGTGCCGTTTGCTGTAAAGCTTGAATGACCGCGAATTTTTTTTCTTCGGCAATCGGCACAGTGATTTCAGGTGTGCTTACCCATTCTGGAAACTGCGCAAATACGGCGCTGACCGACTTCTTTTGGGCAGCGATTAAATCCAGCAAACGTGCCGCACTATATAATGCATCATCAAACCCATACCAATTATCGTTAAAGAAAATATGCCCGCTCATTTCACCCGCTAATGGAGCATTTTCACGTTTCAGTGCGGCTTTAATTAAGGAGTGGCCAGTTTGTGACATAATTGGTTTTCCACCACAATTACTAATGAGCTCTTTCAGCAAATGGGTACATTTCACATCATATATAATCGGAGCACCAGGGTGGCGTGATAAAATATCTTGCGCAAATAACATCAGTTGTCGATCGGGCCAAATGATTTCTCCTTTATTGGTGACTAATCCTAAACGATCGCCATCACCATCAAAAGCCAAGCCTAAATGTGCTCGTTTAGATTTCACCGTTTTTATCAGCATTTCTAAGTTTTTAGGAACCATGGGATCGGGGTGATGATTGGGGAAATGGCCATCAATTTCACAATACAAGGGAATAACATTACATCCTAAAGCCTCGAACAAACGTGGAGCTAGGTTTCCAGTAACTCCGTTACCGCTATCGATAACAATTTTAAGCGGACGTTTAAGTTGAATTTGTGTGGTGATTTTTTCTAAATATTGATCTTGCACATTTTGTTTGGAGTAGGAGCCCTTTATATCTTTCACCAAATTGCCGTTAACGATCCGCTGATAGAGAGCTTGAATCGCATCCCCATATAAGGTATCTCCAGCAATTAACATTTTAAAACCGTTATATTGTTTAGGGTTATGGCTGCCGGTAACCATAACACCCGTGCCAGTACCAATGGTTTGCGTAGCAAAATACAGTACAGGTGTGGGTACCATACCGACATCAATCACCTCACAACCTGATTCGAGTATCCCATCAATTAGCATATGCGCAATTTCAGGACTGCTTAAACGGCCATCGCGACCCACTATAAATTGTTTTTGATTTTTTTCTTGCGCGGCGTTACCTAAAGCAAGTCCTAAGGCAAAGATACCATCTGCCGTAAGTTCTGTACCTACAACGCCGCGAATATCATAAGCGCGAAAAATGGTAGGAGAGATTTTATAAATTTTTAGCATGTTAGTGTCTACCTGAGCTACCAAAGCCACCTTCACCGCGTTCCGTCATATTGAATTCATCCACAATATTAAAATCCGCATGTACGATAGGTACAATCACGAATTGTGCAATTCGTTCGCCAGGTTGAATGGTAAATGCTTGTTGACTGCGATTCCAACACGAGATTTGTAGTTCACCTTGGTAATCAGCATCGATAAGACCAACCAAGTTTCCTAACACAATGCCATGTTTATGACCCAGACCAGAACGAGGAAGTATAAGACCCGCAAGATGAGGCTGTTCAATATATACTGCTAGCCCAGTAGGAATCAGGATAGTCTGCTGAGGTTCGACCACCAGGGGTTCGGTAATGCAAGCTCGCAAATCTAGACCTGCGGATCCATCTGTCGCATAAGTAGGCAATGGAAAAGTAGTTCCTATAGAGGGTCTTAGAATTCTTACTTGGATAGGATGTTTGGGCATAGTGAAAGTGCTCGTTTGGTTATAATGATATTGATTTCTATTTTAGCTTAAAAGAGCCTTCGCTGGAAATCCTAGCACACTTTTACGGTTAGTATTTAAAACAGCCAAACAAAATCAGGGCAAACGCATCTAAATTATCGACATCGTCATTCTCGCTGAGCCAAGGCTTCTACGAAGTCAGATCTCACAGCGGGAATCTAGTTCGGATATTTAATAGTGGTCTCAGAACTAGATTCCCGCTATGAGATCTGACTTCGTAGAAGCCTTGGCTCAGCGAGAATGACGTATTTTTTGAGTTTATTGGCAATAATTTTGATGATCTTGCCCTGCAAACAAAATACCGTTGAGTTGATTATGTTTACCTCCCTCTCCTCAGCAAATAAGTAAAATATGTTCGTTGCAAACATCTTAATTTAGAGTTAATATTAGCGAAGTATTAACCACTAAGAGTCATGTATGCCCATTACCGATTGGCCGCTGCAGGAAAGACCGCGTGAAAAGTTATTAGCACGTGGAGCCAATGCATTATCCGATGCAGAGTTAGTCGCTATTTTATTGCGTTGTGGCATACGTGGGAAAACGGCTCTTGATATTGCACGGGATTTGTTAGCGACGCATGGAGGTTTACGTGCACTATTTAATGCCAGTGCTGCAACTATCTGTTCCACAGCGGGGCTGGGTTTGCACACATTCACGCATCTGCAGGCAGTAAAAGAATTAGGCAAACGTTATGCGCAAGAAAGTTTAGTTCGTGAAGATGCCGTCAGCCATATTGCGGCAACTAAACAGTACTTGCATGCGAAATTGCATGATTATGGACACGAAGTATTTGCTTGTCTATTTTTAGATAATCGTCATCGGTTGATTAAGTTTATTGAACTATTTCACGGAACAATCAATCAAGCGGTGGTGCATCCACGAGAAGTGGTTAAGCAAAGTTTGCACTATAATGCCGTCGCTGTGATTATTGCGCACAATCACCCATCAGGTGAAGTGCTTCCAAGCGCTGCTGATCTGGCATTAACCAAACAACTCAAAGAAGCATTACAATTGGTTGAGATTAAATTATTAGATCACATTATTGTGGGTGGAAATAAAACTTTTTCTTGTGCGGAGATGGGGTATTTATAAATGCAAATTTCAACTATAATCAAAAAAGGTTTTGAATTTTTTTAAAGGTCTAACCATGAAAATTAAATTAGGCGTGATCATGGATCCGCTAACTACGATTAATGTAAAAAAAGATAGTACGCTAGCCATGTTGGAAGAAGCGCAACAACGTGGATGGACGGTTTTTTATATGCAGCCTCAGGACATCTTCATCGAAGATGGAGTCTGTATGGCAAGTATGCATGGTCTTATTGTGGATTTAAAACATCATCCATGGTTCACTTTACAAGAACCCATAATTCAGCCATTAGCAGAGTTAAATGTAGTGTTAATGCGTAAAGATCCACCATTTGATATGGAATATATTTATACCACCTATTTATTAGAATTAGCCGAGACGGCAGGTGTGTTGGTTATCAATAAACCGCAAAGCTTGCGCGATGCCAATGAGAAAATATTTACTTGCCAATTTCCGCAATGCTGCCCGCCCAGTTTAGTGAGTAAAAACATGCAGCAATTACGTGGTTTTGTGGAAAAGCATCGAGATGTTATTGTTAAACCGCTAGGAGGAATGGGAGGTTATCGTATTTTTCGTATCCGTCCTGAGGATTCTAATTTATCCGTTATTCTTGAAACCATGACAGAATATGGACAGCAATTTTGTATGGCTCAACGTTTTATTCCAGAAATTATTTATGGAGACAAACGTGTAATCGTAATTGATGGTGAGCCGGTTCCCTTTGCTTTGGCAAGAATTCCAAAAACCGGAGAAATCAGAGGCAATCTTGCAGCGGGTGCGCGTGCAGAAGTGATTCCATTAAGTGAAAGAGAGCGGTGGATTTGTGCGCAAGTCGCACCAACATTACGTGAAAAAGGTTTAATGTTTGTCGGATTAGATATTATCGGTGATTATTTAACGGAAATTAATGTAACCAGTCCTACGTGCATTCGTGAGATTGAAGCGGCGAGTGATGTGAAAATCAGTCGCATGCTATTCGATAAAATTAACCTCAAATTGACCTAGAGCTGATATGGATACCTTAGCATTTTCTACATTATCTGCACAACGACTACAGTTTTGCATTGTCATGGCAGCAATTGTGCATGTGTTAATTATTTTTGGAATAACTTGGCAAGATCCCAGCAAATTGACCAGTCTTTTAACGCCGGTGGTTGAAATTACATTAGTCACCCATCCCAGCGAAAATTCCCCTGAAGACGCGAAATTTATTGCTGCAGAGCATCAAGCTGCGAGCAGTCCAGTCGATACCGAATTGTCGCCACAAAGTTTGCAGAATGCAGATTTTCCCGCGCAACAAATGCATGATTTATGGCAGCCGCCACAGCCACAAGCAGAGCTCGCTGCACCAGAAGAAGCGCCTAATAAAGTGACCACTGATCAAGCATTGGAGCAAACCCCTATTCAGCCATTACCCAGCAGCGAAGCAAATGCCAACATAATGAGCACCGAGCAGCAAATGCTAAGTCAACGGATTGCCAGTCTCGCAGCGGAATTGGCCGATCAACGTCAGCAGTATGCCCAGATGCCAGATAAACGTGCGATAACAGCTTCTGCGCAAGCCGCCGTCGATGCTGAATATCTTTATAATTGGCGTATGCACATTGAGAAAGTGGGGAATTTGAATTACCCTGCAGCTGCGCGTCGTTTGGGATTAGCAGGTGAAGTATTATTATTAGTTGCGATTAATCCCGATGGTTCTTTAAATGATGTACAGATCCGTCAATCGTCTGGTAGTAAAATTTTAGATGAAGCGGCTTTACGGATTGTTAAATTAGCAGCGCCTTTTCAACCTTTACCTCCAGAGATATTGGCGACTACCGATATCTTAGAAATTATTCGTACTTGGCAGTTTATTCCTCATACCAATGAATTTTTAGGCACTTAGACAGTAATTCCCAGTGAAAATTAGGGTATATATTAAAAATATGATGAAATTCAAAGCGATGGGGAGATTGTAGACTTAGGCTTTTACTCGCACATCGACGCGTGCAGGAGGTAAATTACGCCATATACGTTTTGCATGGATGCGTTTAAAATTGGGTAGTAGACCAAATGTATCGTGTTTATAGCTATAGGTAAATTGAATATAGTAGCCATTTGAGGGCAGTATTTTTTCAATTTGCTCAAGTATGCCTTTTGAAAGTTCTACCGGCAGAGAGCGTAAAGGTAAGCTAGAAACCACATATTTCACTCCTGGGTAGGGAGATAGGAGTTTGACCAAGTCAATCGCATTGCCTTCAATAGTGGTAATATTCGGAAATCGAGTTCTTAGTTTTTCCGCAAAGGCCGGCATAAATTCAACTGCCACAATTTGATTGGGCGGACAACCGTGTTTTAATAAAGCCTCTGTAATAACACCAGCACCTGAACCCAATTCTACGACTATCTCTCCAGGTTTTAATTGGATATGCTCAGCCATCGCATTGGCTAGATAAGAAGAACTCGGACATAAAGCGCCAATGCTGCGGGGATGAAGGATTAATACCTTGAAAAAGGAAAACAACTCCGAGCTTTTTGATTTAATTCGGCTGATGATATTTTCCATGGTTTATTCTATAAATCGCTGATAATATTACGTATAGTATACACTAGAGAGGCAGATCAGGTATACTGGATACCTGCACCAAGGAATATTAGATGAATGATTTAACTTCTTTGCAAAATCAATTTTTGATCGCAACTCCTGGAATGGGCGATCCTTATTTTCAAAAATGTGTGGTTTATATTTGCGAGCACAATGAACGCGGTGCAATGGGCATTATTATTAATCAACCCATGAGCATTACTTTAGCTGATCTATTAAAACACATGGAGATTTTGCCGCAAGATGCAGAGCTGTCTAATCTACCTGCATATTTACAGCAGGCGATATTTGCCGGTGGTCCTTTGCAGCGCGAGCGGGGTTTTGTTTTACATTCACCGCCTGGGCAATGGCAATCCTCTTTTGTGATGGAAAGTGATATTACCGTTACGACGTCAAGAGATATTTTACAGGCATTAGTCGAACCCAGTGAAGGAAAAGAACCCCCTGAAGCATTATTAGTTGCATTAGGTTATGCAAACTGGGAACCCGGGCAATTAGAAGAAGAGTTAATACAAAATTCTTGGCTAACTTCTGCTATAGATAAAAGTATTTTATTTAATACCCCTGCGGAACAACGTTGGCAGGCCAGTGGCCGTTTGCTAGGCGTAGATTTATTAAGCTTGCCAAGTGTATTCGGTCATGCCTAACGGAACTATACTGGGTTTTGATTTTGGTATGAAGCGGATTGGCGTAGCGGTTGGACAGCTGTTTACGCAAATGGCCTCGCCGTTACGCATTATTCCTGCTAAGCAAGGCACCCCAGACTGGAATATTGCCGATCAAATTATTAACGAATGGCAACCTGCTGCGTTAGTGGTAGGAATCCCCTTAAATATGGACGGCTCCACTCAACCTATTACAGGGCATGCCAAACATTTCGCCAAACTGTTGCAACAACGTTATAACCTTCCCGTTTATACTGCTGATGAACGCTTAACCACACGCGAAGCCCGTGATCAAATTTTTTCTGTTGGAGGCTATCGCGCCTTACAAAAAAAACCGGTTGATAGCTTAGCTGCACAAATCATTTTGCAGGCATGGCTATCCTCTTCCGCACCCAATAATCTAAAGATATCTTCCCAGGACCAAAACATAGAATAGTGGCTAATAGCATGGCCCAGTAAAAATGTTCGCTGCTATCCAAATAAGTGAACTGGATCACAATCGTCATGATTAGCATTGGAATAGTGGCAAAACGCGTAGCAATACCTAAGGTTAATAAAATAGGACAGGTTAATTCAGTCAGAGCAGCAAGATAGGCCGCCAGCTCAGGGTTAATCAGGGGGACTTTATATTCATATTGAAACAATGCCAACGTACTTTGCCAATCAGATATTTTTACTAGACCTGAATACCAGAAAATGCGCGCCATCCATAAACGAATAATCAAGAGTATGATGGGGGCAGCAAAATCTTCCAGAAAATGGATACTGCGGAGAATGATTCTAGATATAAGATGATGTTTGAAAATCATGAATTCCTCACATTAATTTCAAAAAATAGTTGGTATTTTTGGAACTGTCAATTATTTGACACATGATAATAATCATCTATGACCTCAACTGCCTTTTCTGGGTTCAACCAAAAAATATAGTGAGGGCCGGCAGGTTGCTTATTGGCCTGCCGGGAGAGGAGTGAGGTTTATTTATTGCAAGCTGTGGCTTCTAGACGTGCACGACTTTCTTGTGAAATGCCGCTGCAATCACCCATGTTAATTTTAGCGCACTCACCTTTGGGAACAAAAATCCAAGCTTCTGGTTCACCGGCGCTATTTTGTCCGGCACAAGAATTTTTTTCTGGATTGCTAGCTTTACAATCACCTTTATGTTCTCTAATCATTCCTTTCCCATCTTTAACTACATTACATCTTTCCATGTTAGCATTGGGGTTACTATTTGCAGGCGCTTGAGTGGTTGCTGCGCTGGGAGTGGAGATAGAGGCTTGATCTGCGGCTTCACTAACTCCAGCGATGGCAAAGCTGATGGCTGTTGCCATGGTAATAGCTAAAGGTGTATGTTTCATAGTGGTGGTTTCCTATATTTAGAATATGAAACAGGAATTATAGATACACCAGAAGGTTTTTCAAGGAATAGAAGTGAGTCATAAAAATAAATGGCATTGGTATTTAATGACCAATGGCTAAAATTTTATTATAATCCTAGAAAAGGCAGTAGACATCGTAGTAGATGTCTACTGCCTTTTCTAGGATAATGAAAAAAACAGTCTTTCATGGATGAGGAAAGTTATGCTTAAAAAAACAATGGTCGCTATTCTAAATAACCACCTAACCCGAAGTTTAATCTGCAGTGTAGCTTTTTTCACTCCGATTTCGCTATTTGCTCAATCCATCGATGCGGTAGCCGATGAATTTGAAATCTATATGTCCAAGACTTTAACGGATTGGAAGATTCCAGGCGCGGCAGTGGTCATTGTCAAAGATGACCGTATTGTGCTGATGCGTGGATTTGGGGTACGCCAAGTAGGCAAACCTGAAAAAGTGGATACACAAACCGTATTTCGTTTGGCTTCTTTATCTAAAGGGTTTGCTTCAACCTTAACCGGATTATTGGTTGCGGGTGGAGATTTATCTTGGAATGATCAGGTGGTGGATTATCTTCCCGATTTCAAATTACAAAACGCTCAGCAAACCCAGCAAACTACCATTACACATGTACTCAGTCATACCATAGGATTACCCGAACATACTCACACTAATTTAATTGAAAATAATACCCCCTATCCAGACATTGTGGATCGCTTAGATAAGGTTAATTTAAGCTGTAAAGTGGGCAAATGTCATGCTTATCAAAATGTTGCCTATAGTTTGAGTGGGGATATTATTGAAAAGGTTTCAGGTAAATCGTATTCAGAGATGATGCACGAACGCATTTTTGTTCCATTGGGGATGTATAACGCTTCAACCAGCTATGAAGCATTAATGGCTTCTCCTAACCGGGCATCTTGTCATGTCAGAGGTAAAAATGGTTATTCTGCTTGTACCATTACTTCCTACTATTACAATGTGGTACCAGCAGGAGGGATAAATGCGAGTATTAGCGATATGGGCCAATGGTTAAAGGCTCAAATGGGAGGTTATCCCGATGATGTTCCTCCTGTGGTGCTAGATGCTATCCATACCCCTCTGATTAATAATACAGCTGAAATTAAATATGGATATGACCGTTCAGGCTGGCGCAAAGAACGGATTAAAAACTCTTATTATGGACTGGGTTGGCGTATTTATGATTATCAAGGACACGAAATGGTGTTTCATGGTGGGATGTTGAAAGGCTTTCAGAATGCAATGGGGTTTATCCCAGAAGAAAAAGTAGGAATTGTAGTTTTAACTAATTCAAATTCTGCAGTAGCTGGGTTTTTAACTGCGAAGTTTTTTGATTTATACCTAGACCTACCCGATAGAGATTGGAATAGTAGGGCATTAGGAAAGGGATAGACTTGGTTGTAGGTGACTGGTTCAGCGGTGGAGGATGGTACAAAAATTGAACTATTAATAATTCCTTATATATGGTAAAATATAC
>JBIOEC010000024.1:0-9178 GCA_044445645.1 Gammaproteobacteria bacterium
ACCCCAGGAGCCATCGCGTCACCGCCCCACCCATTGTTAATACCACTATTTTGACCGGTATAATTGCCACTGATCATCCCAGAAAGTGACAAGTGCTGCCAGGCATAATATGACTCTCCGCTACTAACATAATTATTGGGCACCATGTCTATCGCTCCATTACCATTGCCATTATAGGCTGATGGCCAATAGGTAGTGGCGTTTGGCATATCGCCTGGGGCATAGTCATATTTCTGCTTAAAAAGCGTGAATACTGCATCGTAGTTGGCGATTTCCTTAATGGCGTTATTAAGCTGCTGAGCCGCCACCATGTTTTTTCCAACCGAAATAGCTGCAACCAGCAAAGAAATAATTACCACCACAATTGATAATTCAATAAGGGTAAAACCTTGGCGCTGCTTACCTGAGCGTGGAACTTTATGGGTGCCTCTAACTAACTTCAAAAGCATATAAACTCTTTGTTTCATCTTTAGTCTAGCTCCACAATTTAAAGTTTACAAATCTTATCCATCCTTAATAAATTACAAAAGTGCATAAAACAGCTACCTAATTATTTGAAATGCTTTATCCGCCAGGCCAACTAAAATGTAATTACCTTTGTTATCGTAACGGAACACTCCGTATTTCGCTTGCATGTAGAGTGCAGCCTGCCCTTCTTGGAACATAAACGAATCAGGAATGATTTGGATATTCCCCTCTTTTGCATGATAATGCAGGAGTTTTTCACCCTCTACCACAGGCTCCTCATGGTGAATGCGTTTGAAGGTTGCCACCTTGTTCTTATCTAATGTCACCACAATATAACCAATTTCATTAGTGGTGACTCCACCGATTGCATATCTGAGGCGCATATAATCCCCTTGCATTAATGAACGTGGATCAGTAGGAGCAAGTTCTAAAAGCAGTATTTCTCCGTTATTTTTCAAGCTCTCTTTTTGGTAAATACTGTAATTGAAAATCCCTAGTACCAATAACGACGCTAAAATAAAAATATATTTTTTCATATTAAATTTCCCGATCAAATTTTCTAAATGACATATACGCGCTACCAACCAGTAATAATGCGCCACTTGCTACTAATATCTCTGATTTACTTAGCAACGATACATTTAAATTATAGTAAAATAGCACAATCGACACCGGCATAAGAATGATGCCCAATATAGTGATTGGCTTTTCATATTTGGCATGCCCAAGTAGCATCATACAAATGGAAATGATTACCGCGGGTGTTGCAAAAATCCCGAGCAGAATTGCCCCTAGTGATGCAACAATCGGCGCCTCAGTCTTAAACTTCGCTATACTGCCAGAAATGCTGGCAATTAAAGTGATTGTCAACACTGTAAGTATCGCATTAACCGTAGTCAGGCTAAATTGATTGTCCCCAATTGAAATATTAGGTTGTAGGGTCAAGAAAAGCACTTCTATACAGATAGTTGCAAGCAAGGCATAGGCAAATGGAACATAGTCCTGCCTTAGCTTCACATATAAAAACAATAGCGCGAGTAAAGCAACTTGTAGAAAGAAGTAGAGGTTTAATATAATTTCCCGATGCTCACTAAGCTGGCTCGAAGTAGCAATATTTAGAAATAAGGTTAGGCAAACAATCAATACCGATAACGCCCTATCGATAAAAACCTTATAGGGATAATAAGTTGCAACGGTGATGATTGCTGCAGCCAAAGTCACTCCCCAGCCATCTGCGGTGTCAAATAAAAGAGCAAAGCCCCACATAAAGAGAATTTTACCCATAAACATTATACAGAAAGAAACTTGCGTAAGCAAATTTCTTTTAACCGCTCCACCGCTAATAAACTTGCCAATTAATAGAGCAATTCCAACAAATATCACCCCACTTATTATTAGTTGATTTGCCGCTTTAAAATCCAATAATTTAATTTCATGGAAGAAGGCCAGGAATAAAATTGTCGCACCAAGGGTTCCGATGCCTAGCAACGTTTGTATGTACATTGGTAATTCTTGGCTTTGCGAGGTGATGAATTTTTCAATCTGAGCGCGTCCACTTGCTGCGACTAGCTTAGCTTTTATCCAGGAATTTAGTAAATCATTCATGAGCATTCTCCATTTTCTTGGTAATAACGCTTAAAGTTGTTGCGGCTACTACACAGTTACAAAGTGTTAATGCGGCAATCATTAGCGTCCCGCTGCCATAAGGATAGAAAAATATAATCTCACTTAGTTTAATAATTCCCGACTCAAGTATCAAGCACCCGGCAAAAACAGTCACCGCTACCGAGAACACATCTGGTAATTTAAATCTATAAACGATGTACGACAGCAAAAAAATCACCACTGCAACAACAGTACTAATAATAAGCGATGGCCCCGCTTTGGATAACAACATGATAAAAGTAGTTATTGGGCATAATGCATAATATAGGATTACGCAGAGCAAAACCCGTCTTATCCACTCGGGTGATAACCACTGATAGCCACGGATTACTAGGATCTCACGTAGAGCTAGAAAAAATCCATTAAATAGCATCAGGTAGGTGTATACAATCGACTTCATCGCAATATCGAACTCCATTGCCTGCTCGAAGTACATAGTTATTGCAAAATTACTTACAAGTAGCCAAATCATCCATGACGCCGCGAATTCGGAAATAATCACCCAAGGTAATATGAGCAAAGCCCAGGCTGTAAACAACGTGTAAATATCCGCTCCAGTTTGGTAAATTTGCCCAAACACTGCCATGAACACTCCAACCATCACCGACGCACTTAATAATGATATCTTACTCACTATTTTTTGCATATCTGTGAAGTAGTATAGAGCAAGGCAAAATAGCATGCCGCCTTGGATTGATCCCAACTTAATGGCAGGAGTGATTTCTGTCCAGTTATAGGCAAAGAAATATATAATCCCCGAGAGAACTAGTAAAATTCCCGTAATCAGTAGCATCCTTGAAACCAATAATCCCCAATTTCTATCTGGGTAGATTGCGTTTAAGCCGAAACTCTTAGCTTGATCGGAGATAATGCCTTGATCAAATAGCAGGTCTATATGCCGTCTAGTTATTGGGGTAATTTTATTAGCCATACCTGCCTTAATAATTGGTATAAAGACGCTAGCATAAGAATATTATCGCGACAACAATAATAGCAATTTACCCCTTATAGCAAACTTCCTTTGCTGCGTGGACGATTTCGTCAACCTTAGGTAGCGCAAGTTTTTCTAAGTTAGCAGCGTAAGGTAGCGGCACATCTTTACCGGTAACACGCAGAACTGGAGCATCCAAATAATCAAAAGCTTTTTCCATAATTTGGGCGGCGATTTCCGCACCAATGCCACTATACGCCCAACCTTCTTCAACACAGACGATACGGTTGGTTTTTTCTACAGACGCGATAATCGTGTCAATATCAAGTGGTCTTAAAGTTCTTAGGTCAATCACCTCGGCTTCAATCCCTTCTTCAGCTAATTTTTCTGCAGCTTCAAGCGCATTTTTCACTTGCAGTGAAAAAGCCGTGATGGTCACATCCCTTCCTTCACGAACTACTTTAGCTTTACCGATTTCAATCGGCTCTACACCTTCAGAAATCTCATGCGTGAGACCATAAAGCATTTCATTCTCAAGGAAGATTACTGGGTTGGGATTACGAATTGCAGCTTTAAGTAAACCTTTGTGATCCTCAGCAGTATAGGGGGCAATAACAATTAACCCGGGAATATGCGCGTACCAACTAGCGTAGCACTGCGAGTGCTGCGCGCCAACCCTAGATGCTGCGCCGTTTGGCCCTCTAAATACAATGGGACATTTAACTTGTCCGCCAGACATGTAGTTAGTTTTCGCTGCCGAATTAATAATTTGGTCAATCGCTTGCATACTGAAATTGAAAGTCATAAACTCCACAATTGGCCTAAGTCCGGCCATAGCTGCACCTACTGCAAGTCCTGCGAAGCCATGCTCAGTAATTGGCGAATCGATAACGCGCTTCTCGCCAAATTCTTGCAATAATCCTTGGGTTACTTTGTATGCCCCCTGATACTGCGCAACTTCTTCACCTATAATAAATACACTCGGGTCAAGACGCATTTCTTCTGCCATTGCGTCGCGTAAAGCTTCTCTAATTGTAATTTGTGGCATAGGTTACCTCTTCAATTTAATTACATCAACAATTCTGCTTCCAAAGTACTCTGCACTTCTGCGGTCACTTTGGGGCGGCGCGGTTTCGGCTGATTCATCAATATTTGATTGTGCAATCAACCCCAGCCAACCACCCAAACGGTTGAGTTCCTCACCCGTACTTTTAGCAGAAACTACACCAGCAACCAAATCCATTCCCACCCAAATCATTGAGTGTTGCATGGCAAATAATGTGAGTTGTAACAACGTGGAAAGCTTATCGCCACTAAGTGCTGCGGAGTTGGTAAATCCAGCGGCGAACTTATTTTTCCAAGCTTGAGTTTTCCAGATTGCTGAGGTTTTATCCATAAAGGTTTTGAATTCAGCCGATGCGCTTCCCATGTAGGTCGGGCAACCAAAAATAATCGCCGCGCATTCATTAAGCAAATCATTATCGACCTTATCCCATTGCATAAGGTACGCAGTTTGACCAGAGCTTTCAATTCCGATAGCGATGTGTTTGGCCAGTACTTCTGTATGCCCCCAACCACTATGATAAACAATTCCTATTTTCATACTTAACTATAAATATCGGTGTAAAGTTCGTCTTCGCTTGGCTCTGGGCTGTTTTTAGAGCGCTCAATCACGTCTTTTAAATCGCTGCCGATTTTGCTCTCAATAGTATCCAGTTGCACTTGCGTAACGATTTTATTTTTTAGTAAATACTCAGCCATATGCTCGATAGGATCATGCTTCTGGCGATATTCATCAACCTCCTCTTTGCTGCGATATTTTGCTGGATCAGACATGGAATGCCCACGATACCTATAAGTTTTCATCTCGAGTAAAAATGGCCCCTTACCGCTTTTAATAAATTCTACTGCCCTTAGTGTTGCTTCTCGCACCGCGAAGAAATCCATACCATCAACTCTTTCACCCGGAATATCAAACGATGATCCGCGCTTATAGAGCTCTGTGGTGGCACAACCCCGGCTTATAGCCGTACCCATTGAATACTCATTATTCTCCACAATATAAAGTACCGGCAAAGACCAGAGCTTGGCCATGTTGAATGACTCGTAAACTTGACCCTGATTGACTGCACCATCACCAAAATAGGTTACGCAAATATTGTTTTTTTCTTGATACTTCTTGGCAAATGCTATCCCCGTACCAAGTGGAACCTGAGCGCCAACAATACCGTGACCGCCATAAAATTGCTTTTCTAAATCAAACATGTGCATTGAGCCGCCTTTGCCGCGCGAGCACCCTGCTTCACGGCCTAAAAGTTCCGCCATTATACTAATTAGATCACTGCCGGCAGCAATCATCTGCCCATGATCACGATAACTAGTGATGACAGCATCACCCTTATCGAGTGCACTGTGCACACCAACAGCAACTGCTTCTTGACCAATGTAGAGGTGGCAAAAACCACCGATTAACCCCATACCATAAAGTTGTCCCGATTTCTCTTCAAACCGGCGAATCATAAGCATTTCTGTATATGCTTTGACTAGTTGATCTTTAGTAAATTCTACTTTTTTAGCTTTGGCCATATAACAATAAATATCTCTTTTATTAATGAGGATACAACATCCCGCTCCAAGACGAGGCAATCTTGAATATGCTTTCAATATAAATGTCACTCGCCTGGTTGTAAATATAAAGGAACAAAGAACCAAGAAATTTATTGTATTCAGTAAGGATTAACTTAAGGCGATAATCCTCAGGGTTAGTAGGATTGTCTACCGAGAGCGGCTGAATCATTAGCTCAGGCATCGCCACCCAAAACAAAAATGCACTACGCGGCATATGGTAGTTTGAGGTCACTAGTAACATTGATTTATACTTGTTAAGATCCATAAAAATTTTGGCTTCAATGGCATTATCATCTGTACTCTTTGCAAACTCACCAAGCGTGATGTTTTCCATATCTACGTCATAAGTATTTTTGAGGTGATTAAGGATGTCTTTTTTCTGTACCCCCTTACCTACTCCCGATATTAGCATTTTCTTGGCGTTAGTTTTAGAAAAGGCCTCAAAGCCAGTATCCAAGCGTAGCGAACCGCCAGTAAGAATTACTATTGCATCAATATCTTTGGGATAGTCTTCTTGTAATTTAGGAATTAGAATATAGAACGCTGCCAGTCCTATCACCCATATGGTTATAAGGAACGATGACAGGTAGTACAGCCGATTAGCGATATCAAAAGCTATTTTGTTCATACCCTCGAAGCATCGTCATTTCTAATAAAATGTCAAGTATGGTAAGTCTATGCATCATAAAATTCGTTGGTGGAATTTATGGCTAAACACTCGTAGATTATCTCGCTGCGTTCTTGGTGGTGATCGCCAATATTGCCACATATAACTTTTTCTAACAAAACAAAAGTCCCAGCTGAGAGGAAAATACTTATACCTTCAAGGGCAGTACTTTCCATATCAGGCTCTATTGTATAGTCCGTCGGAAAGCAACTCTTGTAAAACCTTGAATATAGGTTGATATATCCTCCAATAGAACCCGATATCATGATTAACCAATACTGATAGTCATCACAAAGACTTGTTGTCCGATCCAGCGTTTCTCTTTGAATCGACACACCTTTAAACCCTTCAGGGCATTCGCACTCTGGCATTAGGGTAGAGTTTGTGCTTATTGACTTGTAAACAGGACATTTTTTAGATATTTCTCTGATGGCAGTCATTTAGAAATCCTGCTGCAATTCGATCTGATCTTCCCTTAAGCAGGTGGTGACCATTTCGTAATATTGTGTTGGATGCTCTTGGCAAGTTTCATCACTAACATACTTCACACCTAAAGCGCTAAAAATCACCGATGAGAGTGGAACTAATAGGTTGATGGATTTAAATTTTAGAGTGACGACAGTTGTATAAACGAGACTCATGATCGCGAAACAAGCATTATTCACCGTTGCGCAATTAGAATCATTTTCTGCAACTAAATGATACTGATATCCTATATCAACATAGCCATCCATACATCCGCCTTCAATAACACTTCTGGTAAGGGGCAATATTTCAAATGGCTCTTTCTGACTAAATTTAGCATCGATAACTTTGCCAACTTTTGGTGGATTTTCAGTAGAGCTACCATAATAATTTATGATGAGCGTTCCTGCTAAATAGTTATACATGATATCTTTTATCACTGGCTTGTCTTCTAAGTAACGGGTGATATTTAAATTAGCGCGATAAGTCTTAAGCATGGCCTCTCTCTAATGATGATATTGTAGACACTCATGCGTCCATTCATAGCAACTATTTACAGTCATTATGTTGTTGCAAATTAACGTATTTAAATAATATAACATTGGCATAATAGCTTTCCAAGGCTCCTCATATGTATATATAATAGCAGCAACAGCCATGGTTACTTCAAATGATACTTGCGGCAAACAAATTGACTCATCTTTAGCAACTAACAAATATGCATCCCCACTCCCTACGTAGTCATTTGGGCAGCGCCCTTCAATCACATATAGCGCTTCAAAGGTTTCGTCAGACGTATACTCATAGATTTTTTTATTACGAGGAGAACCCAGATAATCAACCAGTTTTTTTGATGTAATAGGGCGACTATAAAAAGAATGGATCACCTTCCCTACCTCATTATTTTGTTCACCACCAAAATAATATGCGTGGTTTCCACCACTGGAATCACAAGCTTCGCGGTATTTTGTCGCATTGAGGTTTTTAAATAGTAATTTCACAAGACTTTACGATTTTAGAAGAGGGATTCTAGCATATCACTTGACTAATGTCATCTTCATTTTATCGTCTATGCGGCTGGCTACGGATGTTTTAGATAAATTAGTATTTTGCTCCTCTGAGCTGGTAGGTGTTCATGGTGCGACTTACACTAAAGGTGGGTTCCCGCATCCGCGAGGACGACAAGCGAGGATGACACTATCCTGGTTGAAAACGGGAGTATAAAATACTTCTGTCAGGTACGTTTGCGTCATTTTTATGACTTCTGTATTTCTGGCCACGGGGAGACTTGAGAAAAAAAATTTTGTAGTTTTGTTGGTGGGGGGGAATTGCAGGCCATTTTTAGGTCAATATAGTTTACGAAGTAAACAACTTATGACATCACCACGAAGCAAACCAATAGTATTTGATTATATTCAGGCGGCTATCAAAAATTTATTCCCAGACATAAGTAGCGTGAATACGGGGGTCCACCTTTGGTGCAAGCCGCACCATGGACCCCTGCCGTTGCAGGGGAACTACCATAGATACAAACGGGAATCTTTGTTTGCCTACTGAGGCAGGTATCCAGCCCTGCCTGTGTAGAGCGCAGTTTATCATTATCCCGCGACCCAATAATTAACCACTTGTAAACTATTTAGGTTTATACTTAAACTATAGGGAGGAGGTTATTATGAAGAGACCAACTGCAAAATATGGGTTTACCTTAATTGAGCTATCAATAGTGATTGTTATAATTGCTTTGCTGATCGCTGGGTTTTCTGGTGGAGCGAACCTGATTAAACAAGCCGAAGTTAAGTCAGTTATAATTGATCTACAGAATTTAAAAACGGCATATAATAATTTTATTGCTAAATATAATGCGGTGCCTGGTGATATGACCAACGCGGCCTCTTATTGGCCAAATGGTGCCTGTGCACAAGTGGACGTGGACTGTAACGGTAATGGAGATGGTAAAATAAATGCCTCCTATTTCCTCTTAAACATTGGGCCCCCCGGTCAGCCAGGTGATGAAGTGCGTACTGCACTCAAACAATTATCTTTATCGGGTTTGATTGCCGATGGGATTGCCCAGGTGCCCGATGCAGTAGTTCCTCTAGTTCCAGGAGTAAATGCCCCAGCAAGTAAAGTAAGCGGTGTTGGTTACTATATAGCTGAGGGGGACAGCCCAAGTGCTTGGGGTAGCAGTTTTACGCCAAATCCCAGTACCTATCCTTCGACTGTAAATGTAATTTTTATTGGAAAGACAGCGCCCTATTCTGACGATAATTTGGTATATAGCGCATTCACACCCCTTGATGCCTTTAACATTGACCTAAAAATGGATGATGGTTCGATCGTGACCTCTATGAATG
>JBIOEC010000025.1:0-9104 GCA_044445645.1 Gammaproteobacteria bacterium
ATCATAGATCTAATAATATGCGTGATGGATCCTCGAGCAATTCTTTAATGGTGCGTAAGAATGTCACAGAATCACGACCATCGACAATCCTATGGTCATAAGACATGGCTAGATACATCATGGGCCGAATCACAATTTGACCATTTTCTACAACTGGACGGTCTTCAATTTTATGCATACCTAAAATTGCACTTTGTGGTGGATTTATGATCGGCGTAGATAATAATGAGCCAAACACCCCACCATTAGAAATAGTGAAAGTTCCGCCAGTCATTTCTTCAATGGATAATTTATTATCGCGCGCTTTTTCTCCGTACACTGCAACTTGCTTCTCTAATTCAGCTAAGCTCAATTGATCTGCATTACGAATAACGGGCACTACTAATCCGCGATCGGTGGAAACCGCAACGCTGATATCAAAATAACCATGATAAATCACATCAGTACCATCGATACTAGCGTTCACCACAGGATAACGTTTTAAAGCTTCTACTGCAGCCTTAATAAAGAAAGACATAAATCCTAATTTCACACCATGTTTCTTTTGGAAATCATCTTTATATTTTTGACGAATATCGCTAACCGGTTTTAAATTAACTTCATTAAAAGTGGTGAGCATAGCAGCCGAATGTTGTGCTTCCACTAAACGTTCTGCAATACGGGCCCGTAGACGAGTCATGGGTACACGTTTTTCAGGACGTTCACCGGGTAATACTTTAATTTCTGACACTGGGGTAGTAGAAGCCTTTTGTACATGTTGTTGCACGTCTTCTTTCGTCACGCGGCCTTCTTTGCCAGAACCTTTAATTACATGCAGATCAACATCATGTTCGCCAGCTAAACGACGTACAGCAGGGCCTGCTGTTACTTCTGCAGCTTTAGTTGCTTCTGCAACGGGTTTAGCTTCCGCTTTAGAAGTTTCTTCTGCAGATTTTTCTGTTGATTTAGCAACAACACCACCTGAGGTTAAAATACCAATGACTTGTTGCGCAGTTACTGTTGCGCCTTCTGCTTGAACAATTTCTTGCAGCACACCGTCTTCCGGCGCGGGAACTTCCAGCATGACTTTATCGGTTTCAATATCGACTAAGTTTTCATTGCGTTTTATTGCATCACCTGGCTTTTTATACCATTTTGCAATAGTAGCATCGGCTACAGACTCAGGTAATACGGGTACTTTTATTTCTGTCATAATGGTATTTCCTTTTAAATATCAGATAATTTTATACTAATGCTTCTTCCACTAATGCGGCTTGCTCTTTTAAATGTTCAGATAAATAACCTGCAGCTGGCGAGGCAGAGGATTTACGTCCGGCATAAACTAAAACTTGTTTAGCTAGCAAGCATTTTTCTAAACGATGACGCAAACAGAACCAAGCACCTTGGTTACGTGGCTCTTCTTGGCACCAAACTATTTCTTTAGCTTTAATATACGTAGCCAATATATCCGTTAGCTTGGTATGTGGGAATGGATAGAGTTGCTCTACGCGAATAATCGCAACGTCTTGCTGATCGCGCTCACGGCGTTTTGCTAGCAAATCATAATAGACTTTTCCACAACACAGTACGACTTTACGGACTTTTTCCGGTTTAATCGCATCCACTTCTGGAATCACGGTTTGGAAGTGTCCATCCGCCAGTTCTTCTAAGCTAGAAACAGCTAGCTTATGGCGTAACAAACTTTTTGGTGTCATCACCACTAACGGCTTACGGAATGGGCCTACCACTTGGCGACGTAACATATGATAAACCTGTGCTGGCGTGGTTGGCACACACACTTGAATATTATTCTTAGCACACAGCTGCAAATAACGTTCTAACCGAGCAGAGGAATGTTCCGGTCCCATACCCTCATAGCCATGTGGCAACAATAGGGTTAAGCCACAATAACGGCCCCATTTTGCCTCACCTGAAGTAATAAATTGATCAATAACAACTTGCGCACCATTTGCGAAGTCACCAAACTGCGCTTCCCAAATTACTAACGCATGTGGTTCTGCCGTTGCATAACCATATTCAAAAGCTAGCACCGCTTCTTCTGATAATAAAGAATCAAAAATATTGAAACGGCCTTGCTTATGCTCTAAATGCTGCAATGGAATATAAGCTTGATTGGTATCTTGATCGTAATATACGGCATGTCGATGCGCGAATGTTCCACGCCCCACGTCTTGCCCAGAAATACGTATAGCAGGACCTTGAGTTAATATCGTTGCATAGGCTAAATTTTCTGCAAAACCCCAATCGGCTAATACTTCGCCTGTAGCCATTTTTTCACGTTGCTCTACCATCTTGCCCACTTGGGTTTGTAGTTTAAATCCCGCGGGCATTTTACAAAGTTTTGCACCCAGTTCTTTTAGCGCATCTAAATTGTATACGGTAGAAACATGATCGGTCCAATGCGCGCCTACGAAGGGTTTCCAATCAGCAATAAAAGGAATGACTGCATTTTCCACTTTTTCAGGAACTACACAGTCGCCCTTATCCAAGGCTTGAATATAACTATCTTTCATTGCTTGTGCATCTGCAGCTGTGATTGTGCCTTTGGCTTCTAATTCTTTTGCGTAGATTGCACGCGGGGTCAGATGCTGTTTAATCACTTTATACATAACCGGCTGCGTTACTGAAGGCTCATCTGCTTCATTGTGTCCATGACGACGATAGCAAACCAAATCAATCACAACATCTTTAGCAAACTTCATACGATAATCTAATGCCAGTTGCGCGATAAACGCTACTGCCTCAGCATCATCTCCATCTACATGGAAAATCGGCGCTTCAATCATTTTTGCCACATCAGTACAGTACGGCGTAGAACGTGCATCTTCTGGATTGCTCGTGGTAAAACCTACTTGGTTATTAATGACCACATGCACTGACCCACCGGTTTTGTACGCCCGAGTTTGTGACATATTAAAAGTTTCCATTACTACACCTTGCCCAGCAAATGCTGCATCGCCATGGATGAGTAATGGTAATATTTTAGAATGGTGTAAATCATCATGACGCCGATCTTGTCGTGCGCGCGCTGATCCTTCTACTACCGGGGAAACAATTTCTAAATGTGAAGGATTAAAAGCTAAAGCTAAATGCATATCCCCTTTAGGGGTATGAATATTAGAAGAAAATCCTTGGTGATATTTTACATCTCCACTGTCTAAATCTGAGCGATGTTTACCTTCAAACTCATCAAACAATTCACGAGATACTTTACCTAGAATATTAATCAATACATTTAAGCGTCCACGGTGCGCCATACCGATCAACGTTTCTTGCACTTCATGTTGTATACTTCTTTGTATAATTTGATCGATTAAGGGATTAATGCATCGCCACCTTCTAAAGAAAAACGTTTTTGTCCAACATATTTGGTATGCAAATATTCTTCTATGCCCTCTGCCGCAGTTAAGCGATTCAAAATGCGCTTACGGTCTTCAGTGGTAAATAAAGTGGCCCGATCCGTATTTTCTAAACGCTGTTGGATCCAATCACGTTCGTGAGTATTGGTGATGTACATGTACTCCGACCCAATAGTAGAACAATAAATTTGTTGCAATTTTTGCTGAATCTCACGTAAAGGTGCACGCTTAAGGCCATCCAATCCATCTGCATTAAATATTGTATCTAAGTCGCTGTCATGTAAGCCATAATGTGCTAAATTTAATTCGACGGGTGGTTGTGGTTTATCTAAGCCCAACGGATCTAATCGAGCTTCTTGATGCCCATGAATACGATAAGCATTGATTAACTCATTCACTTTAACTTGCTTAAGTTCATGCGCAACTAAAACATTGATATCTGCTGCACCATCGATAACACGTGCAGGCTTCATTTGGCTCAAATTCAACATTTGCTCTTGAATAGGCAAATGCGGCACTTCTTGAGCACCATCCACTTTGGGTAATTGATCGAAGTAATCGCGCCATACCGTATCTACAGATTTGGAATCTTGCAAATAGCTTTCGTACAATTCCTCCAAATAGCTCATACTTCCTGCATTCAGCGCAGATGTTTTTAAAAATTGTTGCATTAAATCAGTCGACATTTAAAACTCCGTACTCATTTTAAATAAAGAACTACACAGTAATTCCCGGCGAAAAGCTGCCGAGAATTACTTCCTGGTTTTTATGCTGCACGCGGCAAAGCCGCACTCCGCAGTTAAGGGGGGAGAGCTGCGCCTCTCCCCCTTAACTATCCCCCATTGCTTTGTATTTCATCCTATTTTTGTAATCTATCCAATTTTTCGCCGGGAGTTGCTGAAGAACTACACCCCTTCACTCAGCATCATAGTTTTAATCTTATTAATAGCTTGTGTTGGATTCAAATTTTTTGGGCATACATCTACACAATTCATAATTTCCCGACAACGGAAAACGCTAAAAGGATCTTGTAAATCGCTTAAACGCTCCTTAGTATGATCATCTCGGCTATCCGCAATAAAACGGTAAGATTGCAATAAACCTGCAGGGCCCACAAATTTATCAGGATTCCACCAGAAAGATGGACAAGATGAGCTACAACATGCGCATAAAATACATTCGTATAATCCATCTAATTTCGCACGATCTTCCGGACTTTGTAGACGCTCAGTTGCTGGTGGAGGATTATCATTTTGTAAATAGGGTTTGATCCGCTCGTATTGCTCATAAAATTGGGTTAAATCCACGACTAAATCGCGGATAACTGGCATACCCGTTAAAGGACGAATAACAATTTGATTGCCCAAACTAGATAATGACGTAATACACGCCAAACGATTTTTTCCATTTACGTTCATACCGTCCGAACCACATACGCCTTCTCCACACGAGCGACGGAAGGTTAGGCTAGGATCTTGCTCTTTTAAGATCAATAAAGCTTTAAGTAACATCATATCGCTGTGCTCAGGTACTTCTAGCTGATAATCCTGCATATAAGGTTTAGTATCTTGCTCAGGATTGTAGCGATATACAGAGAATTTAATTACGGTATTGTTCTGTGACATTTCTTGCTGTGTCTCCTAGTTTATAAATCTATTCCATAGCATTAACATGTGCGGAGGAATGAAAAGTAATACTTAATACGTACGCTGTTTCAATGGAAATGCATCTACATTTTCTGGGTGCATATTCACTTCACGATAATGAATCGTGCCATCTGGCATCACCACAGTATGCTTCAACCAATTTGAGTCATCCCGATCAGGAAAATCAAAGCGAGAATGAGCACCGCGGCTTTCCTCACGATTATCTGCACAAATCGCTGTTGCCATAGCCACATCCATCAAATTTTCTAATTCTAATGCTTCGATCCTTGCAGTATTAAACACTAAACTCTTGTCAGATAAAACTGCATGTTGCAAGCGTTCTTTCAATGCTTTTAATTTGTGAATACCCTCTTCCATAGCTTCCGCTGTGCGAAAAACCCCGAAATCATTCTGCATCGTTTTTTGCATTTCAGCCCGTAGCACATTCACATCTTCGCCATCTGTAGCTGTATTCCAACGGTTTAACCGTTGTTCAACGGTATTTAAACTTTCAGTAGCAGGTGCATGCAAGGTAACATCTTCTTTACGCAGACGTTCGGCTAAATGCAATCCTGCTGCGCGTCCAAACACCACTAAATCTAATAGGGAATTTCCACCTAAACGATTAGAACCATGCACCGATACACAGGCACACTCGCCCACCGCATATAAACCTTCAACCACATGATCGCGGCCTTGGTCATCGATAGTGATAGCTTGTCCATGAATATTAGTGGGCACGCCACCCATCATGTAATGGCAAGTAGGAACGACTGGAATAGGATCTTTGATAGGATCTACGTGCGCAAAAGTCATAGCTAATTCACGAATGCCAGGTAAACGTGATTTGATGAGGTCTTCACCTAGATGATCGAGCTTTAATAGCACATGATCACCTTCTGGACCACAACCACGTCCCTCACGAATTTCAATCATCATCGAGCGAGCAACCACATCGCGTGAAGCTAAATCTTTAGCGTTTGGCGCATAACGCTCCATAAAACGCTCACCGTTTTTATTAACTAAGTAACCACCCTCACCCCGAACGCCTTCGGTAACTAATACACCTGCGCCAGCAATACCGGTAGGATGGAATTGCCAAAACTCGATATCTTGCACGGGTACGCCTGCACGCAAGGCCATGCCTAAACCATCACCCGTATTAATTAATGCATTGGTGGTAGAGCTGTAAATACGTCCCGAACCTCCGGTTGCTAAGATTACGGCTTTAGCGTGGAAAAATTCCACATGCCCATCTTCAATACATAACACTACTACACCCGCAACACCGCCATCTTCAGACTTGATTAAATCCACGGCAAACCACTCATTAAAAAATGTGGTCTTAGCTCGAACATTTTGTTGATATAACGTATGCAATAAAGCATGACCGGTACGATCGGCTACCGCACAAGTACGAGCCGCTTGCTCGCCACCAAAATTTTTGGATTGACCACCAAACCGGCGCTGATAAATTTTGCCATTATCCATCCGCGAAAAAGGCATTCCCATATGTTCTAATTCATAGACCGCTTGCGGTGCTACATTACACATATATTCAATGGCATTTTGGTCCCCTAAATAGTCAGAACCTTTAACCGTATCAAACATATGCCAATGCCAATTATCTTCATCAGAATTGGCTAAAGCCGCATTAATACCACCTTGTGCCGACACCGTATGTGAACGGGTAGGAAACACTTTGGAAACAACGGCAACATGCGCGCCTTCTACCGCTAATTGATAAGCTGCGCGTAAACCTGCACCGCCACCACCGACTACAACCACATCAAATGTACGAGTTACTATGCTCATTTTATTTATAATCCAAATAATAAGAAAACGCCCCACAATAAGTAGGCGGCCAAAACTAAAATAATCACCACTTCAAACAAAATTCGTGCCCAAGTTGGCTTGACGTAATCGGTCAAAATCGTCCACATACCAATCCAAGCGTGGATCACTAAACTCAACAGCACTACTATTGTATAAATCCGAATACCCAAACCAGCATAAAACTCATACCAATCAATAAACGTCACAGGCTGATTCAAGACCAGATAACCTAATATAAAGAAAACATACGAAGCTACGATGACTGAAGTCACTCGTTGAACAAACCAATCAGACAAACCTGACCGGCCAAATGCAGTAATATTTTTTACCATAACCACACTCCTACCACTAAGGTGAGGACAATAGAGAGTGCCAGAACCCATTTAGCTCCTCGGCGCCCCCCCTCTTTTGAATCTCCAATATGTGCATCCATAAATAAGTGACGCACCCCTGCTATCAAATGGTAAATCAGACTGGCTAATAAGCCAAAAACTACGATTTTCATTAATGGGTAAGCCATAAGATCTTTTAACTTTGTAAAAGTCCAAGGCGACGACAAGGACATTTGTAACATCCAAAGCAATAAGGGTATCAATAAGAATAAAACTACCCCTGAAGCTCTATGTAAAATAGATACAATGGCAGGTAGAGGGAAACGTACAGTACGTAAATCCAAGTTTACAGGTCGGTTTTGTTTCACGAGGGAATCCTATTTTGTATAAACTTTTGGCCATATTATAAGCCAGTTCGCTGCGGGGCACAATCTATAATAGGGCATTAGCGGCACTTTAGCAAAAGATAGTCAACATACTATTCAACTCTATCAGAAAGAATAACTACGCGGTCTTTGGGGTAGATTAGGCGCCACCGCTTCTTTTTGTTTAGACGGCATCCAGGTTCCATGACATTCGATTTCCACTTTGTTCGGAGTATCATTTAAATTGCCTACTTTTCCAGGGAGGCCGGTTAAACAAGCACTTTTTGACGGTTCATTTCCAGAGTCTGGCAGAAATAATGCGAGATAATCCTCGAAAGGGGGAATATAGCTATAAATGTCAAGTTCAGTACACAATGAAACTATATGGGCGATCTTTGTTGGACCTGATACTTTTACAATTAACCTCTCATCTTCTGCGGTAAATCTAGCACGCTTTTTATCTAAATTGGTCAATACCATTTTATTTGTGTCTGGGTCTATTACTATTTTTCCAAGCTTATACAGCTGTCGATAACTTACCGCAATAGATGCCAAAATAACGGCACAAACTAACTGATGAGGCTGTGCACTCATGACACAATTATTACCTTTACTCCACGTGCCTAGAATGGCAAGAATAAAACTATCGAACTGACCTTTATTTCCATGTGCAGCTAAGCTCAAACTTGGCGTGTTAATATTTAATAGCGGGCCAACCAATTTACAATCGGTATCTAAATATAAACCACCTAGCCATAGTGCGATGAGTCTTATAATATCAGCCCATGCAGCAAAATTGGCTAGGCCATATAGCTCATGATTTATCTGCACCCAAAATTGTTCTATATTTACCGCAGCTGACGGCGAAAAAACACCTTCCTTCTTTAAGCACTCAAGCCCTAGCTCCAACATTTTCCCACATATTTCTTTAAGTTGATTCTGCACAGTGAGGGAAGCAAGATTAATAATGAATATTTTGGCAGGAGATGTTGCAGTGGTTTTTTCTATATCATCAACGTCATCAACAATCTGAAACATTTCCGCCGTCAGTGCACCCTCAAAATCTGAATTTAATATCGCACGCATAATCAGCAATGGATTTGTAGTCCAGATTTTTACAACGGCTTCCTTTTCTTTTTTTACTTGTTTTGCGCCGTCAAGAAAATGATAAACCGATGAAAGCAGTTTGCGCACATAGTCTTGAGTCAAATCTTTTCCAGTCCATACATAATGTAAAGTTCTTGGCGCTTCTGCACTTTTATAAGGCTGAGGATTTTCAAAATATTTAATATATTGAGCTTTTGCCAATCGAACAAAAAATTGAAAAAACTGTTTATCTAGGCTCTCACTAATATAGGTAGAGCCTGAAAAATATTTTTCTGCAAATGTAGCCATTTCTCCTACGATTACTTTTTCGGGATTTACTGCAGTGGAGTTTTTTATAATGCCTAATATAATTTCTATGGCCCTACAATAACCAATGTTAGATGAAATCATTAATTCTTTTTCTAACAAAATTAGAATTTCCACTATTTCATTTCTAATTTCATTTTTAGAGGGTGAGTC